>NZ_JBFRDQ010000210.1:0-6838 GCF_052113865.1 Allobosea sp. TAB14
CTTGGCATGACGGCAGCGTGGACCCACGCTTGCGTCGCGCGCCGCGGCGTGGTCGAAAAAGGCTGTTCTGGAGAATTTGAATGCGCAACGAGGCCGCGCGAAGCCTGACATTCGAAACGCCCGATGCGCTCTGGCAGAATGACCGTGTCGGCGCCGGCATGCAGCGCTGGCGCCGAGAGTTTCCGGATGTCGATTGTTCGGGCAAGGCGATCGTCGGCCGGTTGCTTCATCTCAACGAGGTGTTTCAGACGGCGATCAACCGTACCCTCGCGCGGCACAAGCTTAAATATCCGAGCTTCGCGGTGCTTGCGACGCTGCGTGTGCAGGGCGCGCCCTATCGCATGTCGCCCAAGGCCCTGCTCGACACACTGATCCTGAGCTCAGGCGGATTGTCAAACCTGCTGCGGCGCCTGGAAAAGGCGGGCCATGTCCTTAGGATGGCCGATGAGGTTGATGGGCGCGGGGTGATCGTTGAACTCACCGAGAAGGGCCGCCTGCTGGTCGAGCCTGCGATGCGCGACCATGCCGAGACTGAGCGTCGCCTTGTCGCTATGCTCCCGCCGTCCGAACGGGTCCTGGTCGCAGCCGCGCTCGGCAGGATGATGCTGGCGAACCGCTGAATAAGCTGCATGGCTATCGGAGCATCCGGTGATTCCTAAATGGGTGGGTTCGACCGCACGGCCCTACTTCTCTGAGGTGGCCGGGCTTGGCTCCTTCGCGCTACGGCAGCATCCCTGCGCATCGCGGCGTCAGCGATCAACCGGTAGGCCAGCAATCCCTAGACCGATCTCGGCGTCAAATCCCTCGGTGGTCCTTTATGCAACGAAATCAGAATTCGGCTCCAAAGGTGGACAATCAATAACCTGGCCCTTCCCAATGTTCAGAAGGAGGCTAGCTCCAGCCTCAGCCCTAAGCCACCACTTAGACAACCCAAGAGCGGGTATTTCGGATATCAGCTAGGCGTTGGAACGGGGCATTGCGCCGCCGCCCGAAAGCGGACATGGCGAGCCCCTGCCGATGAGATCAAACGCAGCCTATATCGCCGTGGCCGGGAAAATGCATGATGGCCTGCCTAGTCAACGGGCCAGCCAATGTTCGCGCACAGTGATCGCGCAGAAGGCATCGCGTGAAACTCAGGATCGGCTACGAACTCGACTACGATTTTCCGCAACCGACACCCGTCATCCTGATGCTGAAYGTGCATTTCAGTCGGGTATCGGACCTTGCTCAACCGGACCATATCCGCATCCAGCCTTCGGTGCCCGTCAGCGCCTACCGGGACAGCTTCGGCAACTGGTGCACTCGGCTGCTGGCACCGCAGGGGCCGATGCGGATCACCGCCGACGCGATCATCTCCGATAGCGGCCTGCCCGAAAGCCACGACCTCAATGCCGGCCAAGTCCCAGTTGAACAGTTGCCCGAGGAAAGCCTCGTCTTCCTGCTGGCGAGTCGGTTTTGCGACAGTGACCGCCTGCTCGATCTCGCCTGGCAGCTCTTCGGTCATGCCCGGCCTGGCGCACCACGCGTTCAGGCAATTTGCGATTTCGTCAACCAGCGCATCGCCTTCAACTACAACGATGCCAGCGTAACCCGCATGGCGACCGACGCCTATGGTGAAGGCCGCGGCGTCTGCCGCGACTACGCTCATCTCGCCATTGCCTTCTGCCGGGCGATGAATATCCCGGCACGCTACTGCACCTGTTATCTCGGCGATGTCGGCACGCCGCCGCCCTATCCACCGGGCGATTTCGCGGCGTCCTTCGAAGCCTATCTGGAAGGCGGCTGGCAGATGTTCGATCCGCGCAACAACGTGCCGCGTATCGGCCGCGTACTGATCGCGCGCGGCCGGGATGCGGCCGATGTTGCCATCGCCACCACATTCGGGCCGAACACGCTGACCAGCTTCAAGGTCTGGACCGACGAGGTGGTGGAAGGGAGCGACCTAGTCAGCCGCAACTAAGAGATGTCCTAGACGCGCCACCGGCGGATGTAGGCCAGCATCCGGATTCAGACGGCCACCAAGCAAAAAGGCCTCCGTCACTCGACGCTCGTGGAGTGACCGAGGCGATCGAGCCATCGATTACAACGATCTCGCGATCTCGGCGTTGCCGAGGCAGTGACGCTGCGCAAGCCCAACAGTCCGGCCTCGCTTGCGCGACAAGATTCGCAAGTTGTTGGGTTGCCAATAGCGTTCAAGCCTCCGACGCGGCTCAGGCTGCCTCGGAGCTGGACGGCGCCAGACCTATCAGCGACAGGTCCATGACGGCGTGGGTGCCGCGCCCGCCCGTATCTTCGTAGCGCAGCTCGCTGGCGAGGCTCCTGGCCATCGCGCGSACGATCTTGCTGCCGAGGCCGGTTCCCTTGACTGTGCCGGTCCCGGTCCAGCCGATACCGTCGTCGACGACCTTGAGAGTGACCTTGTCGCCGTTGCGGGAGAGGCTGACACGCACGTCGCCGGCACCGTTAGGATARGCGTATTTCAGCGCATTCGTGACCAGTTCCGTCGCGATCAGACCGATCGAGATGGCCTTGTCGGTTTTCGCCAACACCGGCACGGCTTCGAAGCGGATGGTCGGCATTTGGCTGGAGCCAGCAAGTGACTGGGAAAACTCTTCCAACAGGGAACGGAGATAGCCTGCGAGATCCACCACACGCACATCGTCGGAGGTATAGAGGCTACGATGGAGATTGCCGATCGCGGCAATCCGTGCCTGAGTTTCGGCAAGCGCCGCCTTGGCGCCGGGGTCCTCGACCGCGTTCGCCTGCATCCGGACGAGCGAACCGACTAGCGACAGGCTGTTGGCAACGCGGTGATTGACCTCGGCGAGCAATGTCACGGCCCGGTCTCGAGCCGCTCGCACTTCCTGCTCCGCTTGTTCGCGCGCTCGGGTCAACCGCGTCTTCACCACGGCATGCTCCAGCGCCGCCCGCAGCAGCACCTCGAAATCCTCGCCTACTGTCTTGACGACATAGTCCAAGGCGCCGGCCTTCAGCGCCGTTACGGCGATCGACAGTTCCGAGGAAGCGGTCACATAGATGACGGCGGGAGAAGCCGCATCCCTGGCAAGCGCTGCAAGGACATCCAGCCCCGAAGCCGTCCGAAGATCGTGGTCGAGGATGATGACGTCGATCCCGCCCGCGGCCACGCGCGCGAGGCCTGCTTCCGCGCTCTCGACATGCTCGACGATATAGTTGTGGCGCGCGAGYATGCGCTGCACGAGCCGCCCCAGTGTGGCGTCGTCGTCGATGTAGAGGACGTTGATCGGCCGGTTCGGCATCAGCGGCTGCCACGCGAGTTGGTCATGGCGTTTCCGGAACCTGGATGACGGAGAAGAACAGCCCGAGCTGGCGGATCGCATTGGCGAAGCCGTCGTAGTCCACGGGCTTGGTGATGTAGACATTGGCGCCGAGATCATAGCAGCGCTGGATCTCGCGGCTGTCATCTGTCGTGGTCAGCACGACGACCGGCGAACGCTTGGTATGCGTGTTCGCCTTTACCTTCTCRAGGATGTCGACACCGCCCATGTCGGGCAGGTTGAGGTCGAGCAGAATGAGGAGCTGGCGGCCAGCGCTGATGGCGCCGGAGCCGTCGGCACCGAACAGGTAGTTCAGCGCATCCGTGCCGTTGGCGAAGGGGATGATCTCGTTGCTGACGCCGGCGCGGCGGATGTTCTTTTCKATCAGGCGGGCATGGCCTTCATCGTCCTCGATCATGATGATCGAGACGGGCTTTCCATTGGTCACGCTTCGGCACTCCGTTTGTAGGCCGTGAGGTCGGGGGGCAGGGTCACGGTAAAGGTCGTGCCCTTTCCAAGTTCTGAGCGCACGGCGATGTCGCCRCCGAGATTGCGCACCATCGYGCGGACATGGGCGAGACCAATGCCTTCGCCAGCCGTATTCTGGGCGCCCGAGCGCCGGAACAGTTCGAAGATGCGCTCGTGATCCGCCGCTGCGATGCCGCGRCCATTGTCCTCGATCTCGATCTTCACCCAGCCGCGACGCTCCCTGCGCGTGCGAACGGCGATCCGGATCGGACGATCGGGCGCCCGGTATTTGATGGCATTGTCGAGGAGGTTGCCCATGACCTGGTCGAGCGACAGGCGATCGCTCGTGATGCGGGGAACCTGCGCGTCGATCTCGATCCCGCCGCCTTCCTCCGCGCTGGCTTGATGGTGGACCGCCGCTGCCGCAGTCTCGATGAGCCCGGTGAGATCGATGCTTTCGGCGCGCAATTCACGCCGGCCCTCACGGGAAATCTTGAGGATCGCGTTGATGAGCCCGTCCATCTTGCGCGTCGACGAACGGATGAAGCCGATCGCCTCCGCGACATCGACCCGCAGAGCCTCTTCGGCGGCCGCCTTCTGCTCCGGGGAGGCTGCATGTCCGGCGACGACAAAGGCGTCGATCGGCTTGAACATCGCTTCGAGCTCGCTGGTGAAGCCCATGATGTTCACCAGCGGCGCCCGCAGATCATGCGTCACGATATAGGCGAAGCGCTGGACCTCCTCGTTGGCCTTGACGAGCGCGTCGGTACGCTCGCGCACACGCTCTTCGAGGCCGAGATTGAGCGTTTCGACCTGGCGCCGGGCCGTGACGAGTTCGCGCGTATAGCTGATGATCGTCCAGCTCGCCGCTCCAGCCATAGCCAGGATCAAAATGGCGCCGATGATGGTCGTCCAGCGCAGTCGCGATGAGGCCGTGACCTGGGCATCGATCGCCGCCCTGAGCTCGGTTTCCGAGATGGCCAATATCGCGCTCAGATCGGAACGCAATTCATCCATCAAGCGCTTGCCGGTTCCACTGCGGACCAGGCTCATTGCCGTCTCGATATCGCCCTTGCGCGTCGCTTCGACCGTTGCGGCGAGCTCCGCCATCTTCTGTTCGAGCTCGCTGTTGATCYGCTGCARRATCGGACCGATCTCGCGCAACCTCGCCGCGGCCCGTTCAAGCCGGGCGCGCTGTTCCGCAAGCCGGGAGATTGCGGCGTTGTAGGGAGCGAGATAGCTTTCGTCGCGCGTCAGTAGGTAACCGCGCTGCCCCGTCTCGGCGTCCTGCACCAGTGAAAGCAGGTCGGCGGATGAACTCCGCACCGCGCGAGCCGCGGTCACTTCGCCAAAATAGCGTTCGCTAGCCGTCGTCAGCCACAGGGACGTCGCGACGATGGCGAGCAGCACCGCGATGCCGATGGCAAGGAGTAGGGCGTTCGAGCGTTGGAAAAACGCCTGCGAGATAGGCATGCAGAGGACCAGGTGAAGATACCTCTCTCTTCACCAATCGAAGCTTCTAGAGCAACAGCAAATGACATTGCATCCAGCTCGTTCTTGTGCATCGCCCGCTGATTGACCACGTCTTGGATTTCCACRAGAAGGTGCYGGCTTCGAATAKGACTGCCGGCAGAGCCCTGTCCTTCAACTTGTTCTCTTGGGCTTGGATACGGTCGAATCATCTCCAGGAAGACTGTCCAGGCGCAAATTGGCCACGTAGACTTTTGCACCCTGAGCATTCTGCACGGTGACCGAAAGCAACATGTGGTCGCCATTGGGTAACTTTTCGCGGTTCAGTTCAGCGAGTAGTTCCTTGGCGGCATTTCGCGCGCTCTGGTCATCGGGCAGATCAGTGCCCTCGTCGTCGATGTCTAGCTTGTCTCCGTCGCGGGTATGAAAGAAGTAGCTCGGCATGCCTACCCAATGCAGCCGAGGCCAACCTGTTCCTCAAGCCATCTCGATTTTGGCGACGCAGGGCTGGAAGCCSAGATGGTGTGATGGAGATCCGCCAGGCCGCACAAGCGTCGYGCRGCCAGTGCGAATGGTCTCGACGTCTMGTGCCAGCCTCTCCCGGTCCCGCTCCTGCTCTCRCCTACGCCTYTCCGCCCTGATCTCSGCCAGCGTCGGCAAGCGGACGGAGGGTGGCTTCAAGCTGGCRAGATCGCCGTCGCTGATACGAGTGAGGTCATATGAGCCGATGGCACCGGAGTGCTGGTGCGCTTGCGTTGGCTTGCCGTATCCAMGGKCGAGRATGGCGTTCGCCGCAGCGACGCGGGCGGAATCGCTCCCGCTCTTCGTCGCGACCGCGAAGAGAGCCTTCAGGGCGATTTCTGTATGGRCCTTGGCGAGGTCGGAAAGGGTCGCCTTCTGCTCGCGAGTGGCGCGAGACTGCGATCSCTTCTTTCWKCCGGCGCCTTCGCGCTTCCCGCCCCGTTGGCAGCCACGTTTGATTTCCGATTGATTTGAATTGAATTCTGCARAGGAACTCAAAATTCCCGCTCGACAACGAGCCCGCGACGCTTTCCGATTGTCCGCCRTACCGCGGGCGGCACGGAACATTGCGCCACCCATCTGGTTCTTCCGCCGCAGGGATAGCAGGGTCGACCTTCGGCTTAACCGTCGACGTAGGAAATCCAGATGATCAGGAATGTTCTGTTCGCCGCAGGGATCGTGCTGCTGCCCGCCACCGCTATGGCTCAGGGTCAGGGGCAGCCGAATGGCCTCCCGGAACCGCCCTCGATGCGCAGTGAACTGGCACCGCGCTTCAAGGCGTATGTGATCACTCAGCGCCCGACTTCGTTCACCTATTCGGAGCCGCTTACGGTCGGCACCGTCCTGCCTCAGGAAGGCGTCGTGTATCGCGAGGTTCCGGCCGAGTACGGCGTGAGCGGCTATCGCTACACGGTGATCAATGACCGCCCGGTCTTGGTTGAGCCAAGCACGCGTCGAGTTGTCCAGATCATCGACTAATCGGCAATATGCGTGGGCCGGCGGCCTAGTGGTCGCCAGCCTGCAGCGCCCCTGGTCTCAGAATATCTCGTTCTTGATGCCTTTGATCAGGCCAACGTAGCCAC
>NZ_JBFRDQ010000211.1:0-6823 GCF_052113865.1 Allobosea sp. TAB14
TGCGCAGGCTGCGACCACCCGGATCGACGACGCCATCGGCCAGGTTAAGCTCGCCGCGCTCCACCCAGAACGTCTGGAAGGCCAGGATCGCCGCGGCGAGTGTCGGGTTGCAGCGCTTGAAGGCTCCTGCCGGGGGTGGCGGCGACACGCCCTTCATGCCGGCGTTGCCGGGATCGATGCCCCAGAGCAGCCGGATTATCTTCTGCTGGTCGACGGGCGCATTGGCGACTTGCGTCACGCCGTCGCACACGCCCACCGGCCCCGACAGGATCGTCATGGCTCCCCTCCCCAGCATCGCCGGGACAGTCACGCAAACCACCAGCACAAGTCCGGAACGACCCACTGGCAGGCCAGTCATCGGGCACCAAACCGACTGGCGGAATCGTCATCCAATTTGATGAGAAGAGCGCCGATTTCGCGCGCCGCAGCGACCCGGTTCTCTGAGACAGCCCGGGTCTCGGCAGCGTGGGCGCTTCGGCCTGCCGATCCCCCAACTTGAGCCGCTTCGTCGGCGAAGCCCTCCCGGAAGAGGCTTTGCTGTTCGACCGCACAGTAGGCGGACTTGCTCGCAGAAGGAGCGATCGGGAAATATATCTACAGAAAATCACTACGCCGGAGGACCATTTTCTTATTTTTATGACGATATTGATCGCCTGAAATTCCCGAATACCATCGGTCCGGTCAATTTATCTCACGAACAACATGGAGACTAGGCCATGGCCGATGCGATCGTGCGTTCATCGCCGCTCGACGTTCAGGCGGAAGCTTTGCTGGAAGGGCTCATCGCCGAATATGACGGCCGCTACGGCGCCAACAGCCGGCCAGGCGGAGCACGGTCCGAGATCCTGCGCTATCCGCCGGAGGCCTTCGCGCCGCCGCTGGGCGAGTTCCTGCTTCTGCGCCGGGACGGCGAGACCATCGCCGGGGGCGCATTCATGAGCCATGATGACGAAACCGTCGAACTGAAGCGCATCTGGACGCGAGACGATCTGCGACGGCAGGGCTTGGCGCGTCGCATCGTGCAGGCGCTGGAAGAGGCGGCTGCGGATCTCGGCTATACGAGAGCCTATCTCACGACGGGCTTTCGCCAGCCCGAAGCGACGAACCTCTATCTGTCGCTGGGTTACCGACCGCTCTTCGACGTGGCGGTCGACCCGGCACTGTATCGTTCCCTGCCGTTCGAGAAGCATATCGGCGCCAAGGCAGGCACGGCCGGGCAGACTCCCGTCTATCCGCCTGCGGCCTCCCTGGAAGAGGCGACAGCGCGCGTCGCTGTGGTCAAGGCCCAGCAGGAGGCGCGCATCGCGGCCCGGTTGGCGGCGCATCGGGCCGTTGCGGCGTGATGCCGAGCCAGCGCCCGCAGTTCCTCTGGTACATTCCCAACGACGTGAAGTCCGGTCACCGCGGCGATACCGTCAGCCAGGACCATAACAGCCTCGACACATTGACGGCGCACGCCAAGGCCCTCGAAGAGCATGGCTGGGCCGGCGCCCTGATCGGCACGGGCTGGGGCCGACCCGATACCTTCACGCTCGCCACGGCATTGGCGGCACGAACCGAGCGTTTCGAGCCGCTGGTCGCGATCCGCCCGGGTTACTGGCGCCCGGCCCAGTTCGCGACCGCTGCCGCGACGCTCGACCATCTGTCGAATGGTCGCCTGCGCGTGAACATCGTGTCCGGCCTCGACGATCTCGCAGCCTATGGCGACAGCGAAGGAGATCAGGCCGGACGTTATGCCCGCACCAAGGAGTTCATGCGCCTGGTCCGTCGGCTCTGGACCGAGGACAAAGTGAGCCATGCCGGAGAGCATTTCCAGCTCGCCAACTCCACCGTGATGCCGCGGATCACGCCGCGTGAAGGCCGTCCCCATCCGCCGCTCTATTTCGGCGGCGCGTCCGCTGCGGCCGAGCATGTGGCGGCAAGCGAGGCGGATGTTCAGCTCTTTTGGGGCGAGCCGCGCGAGGCGCTGGCGGAACGCATCGAGCGTCTCAGGCGTCTGAGCCGGACCCTCGACAGAGACCTGCCGCCTCTGCAGTTCGGGCTGCGCATCACCACGCTGATCCGGGATACATCCGAGCAGGCCTGGGCCGATGCCGAGGCAAGGGTCGCAGCCATGGCTGCGGGCCAAAGCGGCTCCTGGCAGGATCATCGCCGCGCCGTCGCCGTGGGCCAGCAACGGCTCTTCGATCTGCACCTGCGCGGCGAGGTGCTCGACGACAATCTCTATACCGCGCCGGGACGTGTGGGTGGAGGCGGAGCCGGTACGACCTGGCTCGTCGGCTCGCCAATCGAGGTGGCCCGCTCGCTGAGCCAGTACCGCGATCTCGGCATCACCCATTTCATCCTGTCCGACACGCCCTACCTCAGCGAGATCGCGCGGCAGGGCCGCCAGTTGCTCCCGCTGCTAAGCGCTTCGGGGGCTGGAGGACTTTGAGAGGTCCAGTCGAAAAAACTGCTCGTCAGCCATCGTCCTTTGGCGGATTGGCCTCCGCGAGCCGCCATCTTTGGAATGCGGTTTCATTGACGGAAACGGTTCCGAAGGGAAAGATGACAGTATTGATCGCGCTTCGGTTCGGTCATTCGCGGGATTTGCTGGAGCAGCTTGCACCGCGTCAACAATGCTAAAAGCACCACGAGACGATCGTGGGCTCCGCAACGGAGTCTGACCCATGTCTGCCATCGCTGAACGATGCGGAATATCTCGTCGATCGCGCCGATGTCTGGCGTAAGAGCGTCTCGTCGCCACCACTGATCCATCGAACACCATAGACAGATTGCAGCGCCGGCTCCCCGGCGAAGGGGGATTCATGTTCCCAGCGACGCCGATACGGGCCTGCGACAAGACCGCTGAGCCCCTCCTCTTCCCCGCCATCGCCGAGCCCGCATCTGCCCTTTCCGGCTCTGCTCGTTGGCCGACGTCGCCTGGCCCGGCCAGGGCGCAATCTTCTCGGAGTCCATTATGACGGTCGTCTCGCTTGTGCCGAAGGCCCTCGGCCCGAAGGATCTTCCGAGGGTCATCGCCTCCTCCACCGCGCCGGCGCACCCGGCCCCGGCTGATCTCCAGCTTTTCCGCCAGGCGCTTCGCCAGCTCGCCGGCGGCGTCAGCGTCGTCACGACGGGCCGAGGTGCCGCACGGACCGGCCTGGTGGCAACCTCCGTCTCGTCGCTTTCGGCCGAGCCGCCGACATTGATGTTCGGGCTCAACCTGGCATCGTCCAGCTTTCCCGTGCTGCGGGCGCATGGCGCCTTTGCCGTGAATCTTCTCGCCGTCGACCAGAAGCCCATCGCCGACCGGTTTGCCGGCCGCGGCGGCGAGAAGGGGCTCGCCCGCTATGCCG
Source organism: Allobosea sp. TAB14 (assembly GCF_052113865.1). Taxonomy (NCBI): domain Bacteria; kingdom Pseudomonadati; phylum Pseudomonadota; class Alphaproteobacteria; order Hyphomicrobiales; family Alloboseaceae; genus Allobosea; species Allobosea sp. TAB14. The sequence continues at coordinate 3,339 of NZ_JBFRDQ010000211.1, forward strand.
AGGCAAGCTGGACGGAGGGCGCATCGGGTTCTGCCCTGCTCGACGGCGCGCTCGCCAATCTCGACTGCGAGATCGAGGAGCTGATCGAGCGGCATTCCCACGCCATCGTCATCGGCCGGATCCGCGAGATCAGGATCGGGAGCGAGTCGGCGGCGCTCCTCTACTGGCGCGGTGCCTATGAGCGCCTTGGCTGGCTGCCCGACGAGGCTGCAAGCGCACTCGGCCTGCGAGCCTATTGAGGAACGACGATGAGCTACCGCCTGAGCCTCCTCGACAAGAGCCCGATCCCGGAAGGCGAGAACGCCGCCGTTGCGCTGCAACGGACGGTCGCGCTGGCACAGACGGCCGAACGGCTCGGATACACGCGCTTCTGGGTCGCCGAGCATCACGGCTTTCCCGGTCTGGCGAGCTCCGCTCCCGAGGTGCTGATCGCCTATCTCGCCGMGCGCACGCGCAGCATCAGGATCGGCTCCGGCGGTGTCCTCTTGCCGCATTACAGCCCCTACAAGGTCGCGGAGATCTTCAATGTCCTGGCGTCGCTCGCTCCGGGGCGGGTCGATCTCGGCATCGGGCGCGCGCCCGGCGGGTTGCCGGCGTCGACACGGGCGCTGCGCGTCCTCCACGCATCCGGTCACGCCCACGACTTCAGCGCACAGTTGAGCAAGCTCGATACGTTCCTGAGCGTCCACACCGCGGAGGAAGGAGCAGCGCGCGCTCTGCCGCAGCCGCCCGTTTCACCCGAACGCTTCCTGCTGGGCGGCAGCCCCGACAGCGCCAGGCTGGCCGGGGAGCGCGGCTGGAATTTCGTTTTCGCCGGCCAGCATAATGGCGACGAGAAGGCGATAGAGGCGAGCTTCGAAGCCTATGCCGGCGCGGGCGGCAGAGGACCGGTCCTGCTGGCCGTGACGGCTCTCGCCGCGCCGTCGCCGGACGAGGCGCGCAGCCTGACCGATGCGCTGAAGATCGTGCGCGTGACGCTCGACGATGGCCACAGCGTCAATCTCGGCTCGGAAGAGCAGGCGGCGGAATATGCCCGGCAGGCCGGCGCCGTCGCCTACCACACCGAAATCCGCAAGCCGCAGATCGTTTCCGGCACGGCCGAGCAGGTTCGCCGCGAGCTGGAGCGGCTGCAGGCACGCTTCGGCGTCCGTGAATTCATCATCGATACACCGCCCGCCGCCGCCGAGAAGCGGCTCGCGTCCGTGATGCTGCTGGCCGGCGAAGCGCCGGCGCTCGCAGCCTGATCATTCGGAAAGGACGAGATCCATGGCCAAGAGCACCGTGACTCCCCGCCTGACCTTCGGCGTGATGCTGCAGGGCGCCGGCAGCCACATGAATGCGTGGCGTCATCCGAGCAATCCGCCGGATGCCAGCGTCAATCTGGACTTCTTCATCCGCAATGCCCGGAAAGCGGAGGAGAACGGCATCGCCTTCGCCTTCATCGCCGACGGGCTCTACATCAACGAGAAGTCGATCCCGCATTTCCTCAACCGCTTCGAGCCGCTGACGATTCTCTCGGCGCTGGCGGTCGCGACCCGGAAACTCGGCCTCGTCGGAACGGTCTCGACCTCCTATAGCGACCCGTTCACGATCGCCCGGCAATTCGCCTCGCTCGATCTGATCAGCGGTGGACGCGCGGGCTGGAACGCCGTGACATCCCCGTTGGAAGGATCCGGCCGCAACTACAGCCGGCCCCATCCCGAACATGCTTTGCGCTACGAGATCGCGCATGAATATCTCGATATCGCCAAGGGCCTGTGGGATTCCTGGGATGACGACGCCTTCCCGCGCGACCGCGAGACCGGCCGCTTCTTCGACCGCGAGAAGCTGCATACGCTCGGCTACAAGGGCCGCTTCTTCCAGATCGAGGGGCCGCTGAACATCCAGCGCTCGCCGCAGGGGCAGCCCGTGCTGTTCCAGGCCGGTGCCTCCGAAGCAGGCATCGGACTGGCGGGCAAGCATGCAGATGCGGTCTTCGCCAACCATGTCCCGCTGGAGGAGGCCCAGGCGCTGTATCGCGCCATCAAGACGAGTGCGGTGGCGCAGGGCCGCAGCGCCGACGAGGTGAAGCTGTTTCCGGGCGCGGGTCCGATCGTCGGCCGCACCCCGGCCGAAGCCGAGGAGAAATATCGCGCGATCCGGGCGCTGATCTCGATCGAGGACGCGCTCGCCTATCTCGGCCGCTTCTTCGACCATCATGATTTCAGCGCCTATCCGCTGGACGCGCCCTTCCCCGAGCTCGGCGATATCGGCAAGAACAGCTTCCGCTCGACGACCGACCGCATCAAGCGCAACGCCATTCTGAAGCGCCAGACCCTGCGCGAAGCGGCGCTGGAAGCCGCGACCCCGCGCACGGACCTGATCGGCTCGGCGGAGGAGGTTGCCGGCCGCCTGATCGAGCGCGTCGAGAAGCAGGCAGCCGACGGCTTCGTGCTCGGCTTCCCGGTCCTCGGAGAAGGTCTCGACGACTTCATCGGCCTCGTCATCCCCGTACTGGAAGAGCGCGGCGTCTATGACCGCAGCCTGCCGGGCCAGACCTTGCGCGATCATCTCGGCCTGCCGCGTCGCGAGAGCCGCCATGCCCGCTCTGCCCACGCGCAAACCGTGCGCAGAGCGGGCTGAGATCGCCGCCACCGCTTGTGAGAAAGGCTCCGGAGATGGCCGATCAGTTCGTCTACACCACCCCGCTCGACCCGCGCGCGCAGCCGCTCGTCGAGCAGCTGACCTGGGAATACGCAACCCGCTACGGCAGCTATTTCGGCGACCCGCCCGGCGCCGAGATGAGCCGCTATCCCGCCGCGCTTTTCGCTCCGCCGGACGGTAATTTCGTGCTGCTCCTGCGGGATGGCCGAGCGGTCGCCGGCGGCGCCTTCAAGCGCTACGACTCCCATACCGCCGAGCTCAAGCGGGTCTGGACCGATGCCGCGCTGCGCCGCCAGGGGTTGGCGCGCCGCATCGTCGAAGAGCTGGAACAGCAGGCGGTCCGCCAAGGATACAATAAGATCTATCTGACCACCGGCTTCCGCCAACCCGAGGCCAAGGCGCTTTATCTGGGCGCCGGCTATACGGCCCTGTTCGACCTGACCGTCGACCCCGAGACCTATGGCATCCTGCCATTCGAGAAGGCGCTTTCGGTCACGCCGTCGAGACGGGCCCCGCCATCGGAAAGCCACCGATCGCTCGACGCGGCCTGACGGCCGCACCAACACACCGCCTTCAGCCCGAAAGATCCGACATGACCCTCGCCAGCGACTTCGCGGGCCTGCCCTCGCACGCCCATCAGCCAGCGCCCGGGCGCGACTTCAGCCGCTACCGGATCGTGCCGGCCCGCTATCCCGGGCGGATCATCGGCACGGTCTTCGCAGGCGTCGTGATCTTCGCGATCCTGAATTCGGTACTGTCGAATCCGCGCTGGGGCTGGGACGTCTTCGCCGAGTGGTTCTTTGCCGAGCCGGTGTTGGTCGGCCTTGGACGCACACTCCTGC
>NZ_JBFRDQ010000212.1:0-6765 GCF_052113865.1 Allobosea sp. TAB14
GCTGATCCTCGCGCTGACCGGCGGCTTCCTGCCGCCGCAGGCCTTCCTGCTCGCGCCGATCGCGCTCGCCGTGACCTATGGCGGCTATCTCATCGGCTTCGTCCTGCAGATCCTGGCGCTGGCCCGGATCGCGCCGGGCCCCGCCGGCCTCGCCTATTGCGCCGAGCCGATCATCGCCGTCGCGATCGCGGCCGTCGTCCTCGGCGAGCGGCTGGGGTCTCTGCAATATGCCGGCGGCGCCCTTGTCATCGCGGCGCTGGTCACTAATGTAATACTAGAACAATCGAGGCGGCGCCCCGTGCCGGCCTGAGGCTTTCAGAGTGTGATGACCGGCGATCCAGCCCGCCCCGTTCCCGTTCCGCTGACCCTGCTCACGGGCTTCCTCGGCGCCGGCAAGACGACCCTGCTCAACCGCCTGCTGAAGGATCCGGCACTGGCCGACACCGTCGTGCTCGTCAACGAGTTCGGCGAGGTCGGGCTCGACCATCTGATGGTCGAAGGCGTCGCCGAGAACATGATCCTGCTGGAATCCGGCTGCCTCTGCTGCACCATCCGCGACGACCTCATCGTCACGCTGGAAGACCTGCTGCGCCGCCGCGACAACGGCCGCATCGGAGCCTTCTCCCGCCTCGTCATCGAGACGACCGGCCTCGCCGACCCCGCGCCGATCCTCAACGTGCTGATCAACCACCCCTATCTCGCCCTGCGCTTCCGGCTCGACGGCGTCGTCACGCTGGTCGATGCGGTCAACGGCATGGCGACGCTCGACGCCCATGAGGAGGCGCGCCGGCAGGTCGTCGCGGCCGACCGGCTCGTCCTGACCAAGACCGACCTCGCCGCGCCCGAGGATGTCGCGGCGCTGCGCGCGCGCCTCGCCGCACTCAATCCCGGCATCGAGATCCTGCCGCCGGATGCTCCGGCCTCGGCGCTGCTCGGCGCCGGCCTTTACGATCTCGCCGAGCGACCGGAGGCTCTGCGGCACTGGCTGGCGGCGGACGCGCTACCGGGGCACCACGACCACGGCCATCATCACCATGGTCATGGGCATGGGCACGACCACCACCATGGCCATGAGCACCACGATCAGCACCCGCACGACGTCAACCGCCACGACGCCTCGATCCGGGCCTTCGCGCTGACGGCCGAGCAGCCGGTGGCACAGCAGACCTTCGAGCTGTTCTGGACGCTGCTGCGCTCGATCCACGGGCCGCGCCTGCTCCGGCTGAAGGGCCTCGTCCGGCTTGCCGACCAGCCGGAGCGCCCCTTGCTGGTCCATGCCGTCCAGCAGATCCTGCATCCACCGATCCGGCTCGATGCCTGGCCGGACGGCGACCACCGCTCCCGCCTCGTCCTGATCGTCAAGGACATCGAGGAAGAGACGGTGCAGCGCCTCTGGGCGGCGTTCCTCGGCCAGCAGGCCCGCGAGAGCGCCGCTCAACCGGCTTGAAAGCGCTTCTCAGAGTGTTTTGACAGTTCGAGCCGTCATCCTGAGGAGCGCCGCTGCGCGGCTCCTCAGGATGAGGGCTGCCTCCTGCCTACCCTTCCGCCCGCAGCAGCCTGCGGATGATCTTGCCGGTCGTCGTCAGCGGCAGTTCCTCGCGAAAGGCGATCTCGCGCGGATATTCATGCGCCGAGAGCCGCGCCCTGACGAAATCCTGCAATTCGGACACCAGCGCCGGCGAGCCGGCATAACCCGGCTTCAGCACGACGAAGGCCTTGACGATCTCCGTGCGCAGCGGATCGGGCTTGCCCACGGCCGCCGCCAGCGCCACCGCCGGGTGCCGCAGCAGGCAATCCTCGATCTCGCCCGGCCCGATGCGATAGCCCGAGGAGGTGATGACGTCGTCGTCGCGGCCGATGAAGCGGACATAGCCGTCCTCGTCCTCAACGCCCTCGTCGCCGGTCGTCATCCAGTCGCCGATGAACTTCGCCGCCGTGGCCGCGGGATTGTTCCAGTAGCCGAGGAACATCACCGGATCGGGGCGCCTGACCGCGATCTGCCCCTCCTCGCCGGCTGCGCAGACCGAGCCRTCSGGCCGGATGATCGCGACCTCATGTCCCGGCACCGCCTTGCCGATCGCGCCCGGCCGGCTGACGCCGATCGCGGCGCTCGACGCGAGCACGAGATTGCACTCGGTCTGGCCATAGGCCTCGTTGATGGTGAGGCCGAGCGCCTCACGCCCCCATTCCAGCGTCTCGGCGCCCAGCGCCTCGCCGGCGGCGGCGACACTTCTGAGGTTGAGCGTGAAGCGGCCGCGCGGGCTGCCGGCGCCGCGCAGCATCCTCAGCGCCGTCGGCGGCACGAAGGCGTTGCGGATCCGCAAATCCTGCATCAGCCGGTAGGCTTCGTCCGGCTCGAAGCGCGTCACCGGCCGCGCCACCACCGCGACGCCGAAATGCAGCGCCGGCAGCAGCATGTTGAGCAGGCCGCCGGCCCAGGCCCAGTCGGCCGGCGTCCAGGCGAGGTCGCCCGGCCGGGGCATGAACTCATGCGGCATCTGCACGCCCGGCAAATGGCCCGGCAGCACGCGGTGGCCGTGCAGCGCGCCCTTCGGATTGCCGGTGGTGCCGGAGGTGTAGATCATCAACGCCGGATCGTCGGGCGTGGTGTCGACCGGCGTGAAATCCGGGCTCGCCCCGGCCAGCAGCGCCTCCCAATCCTCGGCCTCGCCGTCGCGGCCATCGGTCGAGATGACCAGCGCGAGCCCGGGCAAGGGCTCCTCGATCCGGCGCAGCTTCGCCAGCCCCGGCGCGTTCGTCACGACGACCTTCGCGCCGGAATCGGCCAGGCGGTAGGCCAGCGCATCGACGCCGAACAGCGCCGCCAGCGGCACGGCGATGGCGCCGAGCTTGTAGGCCGCGAGATGGGCGGCGAGCACCGCCCGCCCCTGTGGCAGCAGGATCGCGATGCGGTCGCCGCGCGCGACGCCACGCGCCCGCAGGGCATTGGCGAGCCGGTTGGAATATTCCCGGAACCAGCCGAAGCTGACCGGCTCGACCTGCCAGTCGCCCGACACCTCGATGATCGCCGGCCGCTCCGGCTCGGCCATGGCCCAGCGGTCGCAGACATCGGCGGCGATGTTGTAGCGCTCGGGGATGCGCCAGCGGAAAGCGGAACGGAGCTGGGCGTAATCAGGCAGGTCGGGCAGGTGCAAAGAACCGGGATCCGGTGGAAAAAGGCGCGGCACGATAGGCAGCCCGCCCCGCCCTGTCACCCTCTCATGGGACAGGCCGCCTTGCGCCAGGCGCGGCGCTCAGAACAGGCGCTCGTCCTTCGCCGGCAGGAAGGCGTCGGTGAAGGCATCGCCCGCGCGGGCCTTGTCGCGGAAGGGCTGGGCCTGCGCGCTCTGCTCCAGCGCCGCCACCCAGCGCACCCGGTCGATGCCACCGAGACCGTGTTCCTTCACAGAGGGCGTCAGCACGTTCTGCGCGAGCGCCAGCGTCAGCCGCTCGCGCTCGACCTCGGCTTGCGCATTCTCATTGCGACGCATGATCGCCTGCACGCCGAGGTCGGGATTCGCAGCCACATCCCGGACACCGCGAACCAGCGCCCGCAGGAGCCCGCGCACGGCCTCCGGCTTGTCGGCCGCGAGCTTGGGCGAAACCATGATCGCATTGCCGTAGAGCAGGACCCCGTGATCGGCCATCGTCATCACGACGATGTCGTCCGCCGGCACCCCGCGCGCCTTCAGGCCGGCGAAGGAATAGGGACCGAAGCCGAAGGCGGCGTCGACCTCCCCGGAAGCCAGCATCGGCTCCCTGACGGGGAAGCCGATATTTTCCAGCCGGATCCGGCTGTCGTCGATCCTGGTGAGGACCTTGAAGAGCGGCCATTGCGCGAAGGCGGCATCCGCCGCCGGTGCGCCGAGCTTCTTGTCTTCGAGGCTCGCCGGCTCGGCCGAGATGCCGCGGCTGCGGCGGCCGATGACGGCGAAAGGCGGGCGATCATGGATCATCATCACCGCCTTGAGATCCTGGCCGGCATTCGCGTCCCGGAAGCGCATCAACGCATTGACGTCGCCGCAGGCGGCATCGAACTCGCCGGCCGCCACGCGCGCCGGGGTTTGCCGCGCCCCACTTCCCGCCTCGAAGCTGACATCGAGCCCTTCCGCACGGAAATAGCCCTTCTCCTGCGCGGCGAGGAACAGCCCCGCGAGCCCTTCGAGGCGCCAGCTCAGCAGCATCCGGATCGGCGTCACCGTCTCGGCCGAAGCCGGTCTCGCCCCGAAGCCGCAGGCGGCGGCTCCCGCCACGAAAGCGCGGCGCGAGAGCAGAACGGAAGCACGGGGCGGCAGGGGCGCCATGGGAACCTCGGAAGCATTCTGGCCGGAACGGCCGGCCGTCGATCGCCTACCGGAGCAGTTTGAGATCACAACACGTTGAAATCACGTCAACATCGTCACGCGATTGCGTCGGGCGGTCACAATGGCAGCGCGCCATCGGTCTTGACCTCTTCCATCACGGCATAGGTGCGCGTCTCGCGCACCGCCGGCAGGGCGAGCAGCACCTCACCGAGGAAGCGGCGATAGGCATTCATATCGGCCACGCGCGTCTTCACGAGATAATCGAAACCGCCCGCCACCATATGGCATTCCAGCACTTCCGGCGCCCGCTTCACCGCCGCGGCGAAGCGCTCGAAGGCATCGGGCGTCGTCTTGTCGAGATAGACCTCGACGAAGACGAGCAGGTTCAGGCCGAGCCGCGTCGGGTCGAGCGTCGCGCGGTAGCCGGTGATGAAACCGTCCCGCGTCAGGCGTTTCAGCCGCTCGCCCGTCGCCGTGGGGGAAAGCCCGACCTTTTCGGCGAGCTCGACGCCGGCGATCCGGCCATCGCCCTGCAGAAGCGAGAGGATGCGGCGGTCCGTCCGGTCAAGCATGATAAATCTCTATAAAATTCATCTTCTATGGAGTTTCATAAGGCAAACTTGCCTGAAATGCCAATTGATATGCGGTCGATCTCTCATCATCCTTCAGATATTCCAGCCCGCCTTCGGAGCCCCTTATGGCCATCTCGACCGTCCCGCCTTTCCGCGCGCCTTATGCCGAGGATGACGGCGCCATGGCCGGCCGGCTGCTCGCAGGCGCCCGCCGCGACCCGGCGGCCAAGGCCCGGATCGACGCCCGCGCCACCGGGCTGATCGAGGCGATCCGCAGCCGCAAGGCGGGCCTGGGCGGCATCGAGGAATTGCTGCGCGAATATTCGCTCTCGACCAAGGAGGGCCTCGCGCTGATGGTGCTGGCCGAAGCGCTGCTGCGCGTGCCCGACGCCRCCACGGCGGACCGGCTGATCGAAGACAAACTCGGCCAGGGTGACTTCGCCCATCACGAAGCGAAATCGGACGCCTTCCTGGTCTCGGCCTCGGCCTGGGCGCTCGGCATCACCGCGCGCGTCATCCAGCCCGGCGAAACGCCGACGGGCATCGTCAGCAGCCTCGCCAAGCGCCTGGGCGTGCCGACGGTTCGCACCGCGACGCGCCAGGCGATGCGCGTCATGGGCAATCATTTCGTCCTCGGCCAGACCATCGAGGAGGCGCTGAAGCGCGCCCGCTCCGGCACCGGCAAGCTTTATCGCTATTCCTTCGACATGCTGGGCGAAGGCGCACGCACGCAAGCCGACGCCGACCGCTATTTCGCCTCYTACRCCGCSGCSATCGACGCMATCGGCCGCTCSGCCGGCAAYGACMSKCTGCCSAACMGSCCSGGCATCTCGGTCAAGCTSTCGGCSCTGCATCCGCGCTATGACGCGACGAACCATGAGCGCGTGCTGTCGGAGCTCGTGCCGAAGGTCGTCGCGCTCGCCCGTCAGGCCAAGGGCTACGACCTCAACTTCACCGTCGATGCCGAGGAGGCCGACCGGCTCGAACTCTCCCTCGACGTGATCGACGCCGTCTTCGCCGATGCCTCGCTCGACGGCTGGGATGGCTTCGGCCTCGCCATCCAGGCCTATCAGAAGCGCGCCTCGGCGGTGATCGACCATATCGGCCGCCTCGCCGAAACCCATGGTCGGCGCATGATGGTGCGGCTGGTCAAGGGCGCCTATTGGGACACCGAGCTCAAGCGCGCCCAGGAGCGCGGCCTGCCCGACTATCCCGTCTTCACCCGCAAGGCGATGACGGACCTGAATTACGAAGCCTGCGCGGCCCAGCTCCTGAAGCTTAGGCCGCGCATCATCCCGCAATTCGCCACCCATAACGCGCTCACCGTCGCGACCGTGGCCGAGATGGCGGGGAATGCCGAGGGTTTCGAGTTCCAGCGCCTGCACGGCATGGGCGAGGCGCTCTACGAGAAGCTGCTGCGCGAGAACGAAGGCTATGCCTGCCGGACCTATGCGCCGGTCGGCGGCCATCAGGACCTGCTTGCCTATCTCGTCCGCCGCCTGCTCGAGAACGGCGCCAACTCCTCCTTCGTCAGCGCCTCCGGCGACCCCGAGGTTCCGGTCTCGCAGCTCCTGCTGGCGCCGGCCGAGATCATCGGCTCGGCCAGCGCCGCCCGCCACCGCCGCATCCCGCTCCCGGCCGATCTCTACGGCCCCTCGCGCAAGAACTCGGCCGGCACCGAGCTCGGCCATGAGGAAAGCCTCGACGGTCTGCTGAAGGAGATCGCGGCGGCCGGCCAATTCCCCGATGCCGCGCCGATCATCAACGGCAAGCCGCAGCCCGGCACGGCCCGCGAGGTGCGCTCGCCCATCGACGGCAAGCCGATCGGCAAGGTGATCGAGGCCGATGCCGCGACCGCCGAGCGCGCCATGGCCGCGGCAGTGAAGGGC
>NZ_JBFRDQ010000213.1:0-6684 GCF_052113865.1 Allobosea sp. TAB14
GGCGGTTCCATAGCCAAGGCTGTGAGCCACGTCAAGAAAAACTCCAAGCACCGCGATGGCAATCCATCAGCGTTAAGGGATCGTAAAGCGCCGGGCCGGATGCTTTCATCGGAAAGCCGCCCGAGGGCGGCGCTGCGGTCACGATTCGGACCGATTCACAATGCATGTCGCGGCATGATCGCGCCGCTCCGGAGGAACTGGATGAAGCCCGCCGTCGCATCGTCCCTGGCAGGTCTGATCCTCTCGATCTCTTTCGCCACCGCGGCGGTGGAGGCGGCGTCGCTCGACGCCAGATACGATGTCTCGCTGCTCGGCATCACCTTCGGCAAGGCCGGCCTGAGCGGCAGCATCGACGGCGCCAACTACAAGCTCGACCTCGTCGCCAAGCTGACCGGCGTGGTCGGCGGGGTGACCGGCGGCCGCGGCTCGGGCGCCGCGACGGGGGCGCTCGTCGGCGGCAAGCTCTCGCCCAAGACCTTCGCGGTGAGCGCGGCCAACTCCAGCGAGAGCCGCACCGTGCGGATGGCGCTCGCCGACAACAGCGTCGCCGGCATCGACATCGAGCCGCCGATCGACGAGAAGCCGGATCGCGTGCCGCTGACCGATGGCAACAAGCGCAACATCGTCGACCCGCTCAGCGCTTTCATCATGCCGGTCAACGGCAAGGGCAAGGACGCCTGCAACCGCACCCTGCCGATCTTCGACGGCGCGGCGCGCTACGACATCAAGCTCTCGAGCGCGGGCACCCGCCACGTCAAGCTCGACGGCTATAGCGGGCCGGTCTCGATCTGCCAGGCGCGCTATGTCCCCATCGCCGGCCACCGGGCGCTCCGGCCCAGCACCAAGTTCATGGCCGAGAACAAGGATATCACCACCTGGCTCGCGCCCGTGGCGGGCACCGATGTGATGGTGCCGGTGCGCATCTCGGTGAAGACGATGATTGGCACGGCGGTGATCGAGGCGTCGAGCTTCAAGGTCGATCCGGGCGTGACGGCGAGCGCGGCGCGGAACTGACGGGGATCTGCCGTCATGCTCGGGCTTGACCCGAGCATCTCTGAAACAAGAGCCTTCCCGTCATGAGATTCTCGGGTCGAAGCTGTGCTTCGCCCGAGAATGACGCCCGGCAGCAAGCCTTCAATGCGCCGCCGATTTCGAGAACAGGTTGATCACCATGACACCGGCGACGATCAGCGCCATGCCGCCGAGCGCGGGCAGGTCGAGCTTCTGGTCGAAAAGCACCAGCGCGATCAGGCTGATCAGCACGATCCCGACGCCCGACCAGATCGCATAGGCGATGCCGACGGGGATCGTCCGCAGGCACAGCGACAGGAAATAAAACGCGCAAAAGAAGGCCGCGACGGTGATCAGAGACGGCAACAGCCGCGTGAACTCGTTCGAGGCCTTCAGCGCCGAGGTGCCGATCACCTCGCTGACGATGGCGATGGCCAGGTAGAGATAGCTCATGCGGTCACGGCGTTCGTCCGGCGTTCCGAGGGAGCGCGGGACGCGCCGCGGTCATCCTCGAAAACCGGCCGGAAGAAGGAGCGCTCGTAGCTGACGATGAAGCGGTCCTTTTCGTTCATCGCGAAGGCGGCCTGACATTCCGGGTCCGTGGCTGCGCGCTCGCGATACTCTTCATAGGCTGCGAGCGACGGGAAACTGAACATCGCCAGCGCGACGTTGGAAGTTCCTTCCGACGGCATGAAATAGCCGTGATGCACGCCGCCGAACTTCTCGACGAGACGGATCCAGAGCTTGCCATAGGCCTCGAAGGCCGGAAGCTGATAGGGATCGACGATATAGCGCAGGTGGCAGGTTATCATGCTCAGGCCACCTGCCGGCTCTCGAGGAATGCGCGCATCCGTTCCAGCGCCTTCTCGATGTTCTCCAGCGAGTTGGCATAGGAGAGGCGGATATAGCCTTCGCCATGAACGCCGAAATCCGGGCCGCCGATGGTGGCGACGCCGGCATCCTCCAGCAGGGCGGAGGCGAGCTTCTTCGCTTTCCAGCCGGTCCTGGAGACGTTCGGGAAGGCGTAGAAGGCGCCCTTCGGTACGGCGCAGGAGATGCCGGGCAGGCTGTTCAGCCCCTTCACGACCGCCTTCCGGCGCCGGTCGAATTCGGCCACCATGGCGTGGACGGCATCCTGCGGGCCGGTCAGCGCCGCGAGCCCCGCCCATTGCGCGGGAGCGTTGACGCAGGAATGCGAGTTCACCGCGAGCTTGCGGGCGTTGTCGTAGAGCGGCTTCGGCCAGACCGAGTAGCCCAGCCGCCAGCCGGTCATGGCGTAGGTCTTCGACCAGCCGTTGAGCAGGATCAGCCGGTCGCGGATCTCGGGATAGCTGAGCAGGCAGACGTGGCTTTCGCCGTCATAGACCATCTGGTCGTAGATCTCGTCCGACATGATCGCGACATCGGGAAACTTCGCCAGGCCTGCGACGAGCTTGTCGACCTCGCTCTTGGGCGTGACGCCGCCGGTCGGGTTGGCCGGCGAATTGACGATGAGCAGGCGCGTCCTCGGCGTGATCAGCGAGAGCGTCTCCTCGGCGGAGAAGGCGAAGCCGTTCTCCTCGCGGACCGGCACCGGGATCGGCGTCGCGCCGGTGTACTCGATCATCGAGCGGTAGATCGGGAAGCCGGGGTCGGGATACAGAATTTCCGCGCCGGGCTCGCCGAACATCAGGATCGCCATGAACATGGTGACCTTGCCGCCGGGCACGATCATCACGTTCTCCGGCGAGACCTCCACGGAAAAGCGCTTGTGCAGATCGGCAGCGACGGCCTCGCGCAGCGGCAGGATGCCATTCGCCGGGGTGTAGCCGTGATGGCCGTCGCGCAGCGCCTTCACCGCGGCCTCGACGATATGCTCCGGCGTCGCGAAATCGGGCTGGCCGATGCCGAGATTGATGATGTCCTTGCCCTGCCGCTGCAGTTCCGTCGCCCGTGCCAGCACGGCGAAGGCGTTCTCCTCGCCGATTCGGGCGAAGGCGGGGGCGACATGGAGGGTCATGATGGCCTCGGGCGTGATCGTTTCCGGCGGCCTGCTTGCCAGCGGCCTTGGGCCACAGTCTTCGCCGGAAAGGGCGCTGCGATGCAAGCCCGCGCGGTCGGTCGCGCTCCGACCATGCAAGGCGCGCATGAAAAATAGTATGATTTATCGTGACGGGCCCTCTTGCGGGCGAAGGGGCCGGACCGGATAATCGTCAAATCATTCTAAGAAAAGGCGCTGCCGCAAGGCCTTGACGGCAGCGCGGGAGAGGAGCGTTCGATGGCAAAGACCCCGGAGAGCAATGTGCCGCGGCAGGACCGCCCGGTGGCGGTTGCGAAGCGCAAGGCAAAGCGGCGCATCAAACCGGAACAGCTCCGCTCGAAGGCCTGGTTCGACAACCCCGCCAATGCCGACATGACCGCGCTCTATATCGAGCGCACCATGAATTTCGGCCTGTCGCGCGAGGAGTTGCAGTCGGGCCGGCCGATCATCGGCATCGCCCAGACCGGCTCCGACATCGCCCCGTGCAACCGCCATCATATCGAGCTCGCGCCGCGCATCCGCGACGGTATCCGCGAGATGGGCGGCGTGCCCTTCGAGTTCCCGATCCATCCGATCCAGGAAACCTGCAAGCGCCCGACCGCCTCGCTCGACCGCAACCTGCAATATCTCTCGCTGGTCGAGATCCTCTACGGCTACCCGCTCGACGCCGTGGTTCTGACCACCGGCTGCGACAAGACCACCCCGGCGCAGATCATGGCTGCCGCGACGGTCGATATCCCGGCGATCGCCCTGCCGGGCGGGCCGATGCTGAACGGCTCCTTCCGCGGCGAGCGCACCGGCTCGGGCACCATCGTCTGGAAGGCGCGCCAGATGATGGCGGCCGGCGAGATCGACTATAAGGGCTTCGTCGACCTGGTCGCGTCTTCGGCGCCGTCGGCCGGCCACTGCAACACCATGGGCACGGCCTCGACGATGAACGCGCTGGCCGAGGCGATGGGCATGACGCTGCCCGGCGCGGCGGCGATCCCCGCGCCCTACCGCGACCGCTACGAGATGGCCTATCTCACTGGCAAGCGCATCGTCGAGATGGTCTGGGAGGATCTGAAGCCCTCGGACATCCTGACCCGCGAGGCCTTCGAGAACACCATCGTCATCAACTCGGCGATCGGTGGCTCGACCAATGCGCCGATCCACGTCAACGCCATCGCCAAGCATATCGGCGTCAAGCTCGACAATGAGGACTGGACGAAGATCGGCTACGACACGCCGCTGCTGGTCAACATGCAGCCGGCCGGCGAATATCTCGGCGAGGATTATTACCGCGCCGGCGGCCTGCCGGCAGTGATCGCGGAGCTGCTCGCCAAGGGCAAGCTCAAGCCCGCCATCACCGCGAATGGCCGCACCCATGAGGAGAACTGCGCCGGGGCCTTCTCGGGCGATCGCGAGGTCATCAAGACCTATGACGCGCCGATGAAGAAGGAGGCTGGCTTCCTCAACCTCTCCGGCAACCTGTTCGACTCGGCGATCATGAAGACCAGCGTGATCACGCCGGAATTCCGCAAGCGCTATCTGGAGAACCCGAAGGACCCGATGGCCTTCGAGGGCCGCGCCATCGTCTTCGACGGGCCGGAGGACTACCACCACCGCATCGACGATCCGGCGCTCGCCATCGACGAGCACTGCATCCTGTTCATCCGCGGCGTGGGGCCGATCGGTTACCCCGGCGCGGCGGAGGTCGTGAACATGCGGCCGCCGGATTATCTCATCAAGAAGGGTGTCACCGCGCTCGCCTGCGTCGGCGACGGGCGCCAGTCCGGCACCTCGGGCTCGCCCTCGATCCTCAACGCCTCGCCGGAAGCGGCGACGGGCGGCGGGCTCGCGCTCCTCAAGATGGGGGACAAGGTCCGCATCGACCTGAAGAAGCGGACGGCCGACATCCTCATCTCCGAGGCGGAGTTGGCCGAGCGCAAGGCCGCGTTCAAGGCGGCGGGCGGCTACAAATATCCGAAGAGCCAGACGCCCTGGCAGGAGATCCAGCGCAAGATCGTCGATGAGCTCTCCGAGGGCATGGTCCTCAAGCCGGCGGTCAAGTACCAGAAGATCAACAAGAAATTCGGTATTCCGCGCGACAATCATTGAGCGGGGCGCCAGAGGCGCCGTCATGCTCGGGCGAAGACCCGAGCATCTCTCGACGAAGAGGCTCCAGTGCCTGCTCCGGTCAGAGTTTCTCGGGTCGCTGCTTCGCATCGCCTGAGAATGACGGACCAGGCGGCATTCGCCGCGCGCAACGGCCCCCGCCGGCTAATGCGCGCGGATGGGGCTGACAAACGGGCCGGCGCTCGACACTATGCCAGCCCGCAGCTCCCGCTGATCTGAAACGATTTAAAATGAGCTATTCCCCGCAGGTCGAAACCTTCCGCAAGCTGCATGAGAGCGGCTGCTTTGTGATGCCCAACCCCTGGGATCTCGGCTCGGCGCGCTGGCTGCGCGGGCAGGGGTTCAAGGCGCTGGCCTCGACCAGCGCGGGCTTCGCCTTCACGCAAGCGCGGGCCGATCAGGATGTGCCGCGCGATATGATGCTCGCCCATCTCGCCGAATTGGTGAAGGCGGTGCCGGATCTGCCGGTCAATGCCGATTTCGAGAACGGCTATGCCGATACGCCCGATGGCGTCGGGGCCAACGTCAAGCTCTGCGTCGCGACCGGCGTCGCCGGGCTCTCGATCGAGGATGCCACGGGCCGCGAGGCAGAGCCGCTCTATCCGTTCGAGCTTGCGGTCGCGCGGGTGAAGGCGGCGCGCAAGGCGATCGACGAGACCGGCTCGGGCGTGCTGCTGACGGCGCGCGCCGAATGCTTCCTGACCGGCCATCCCGAAGCGCTGAAGGAGTCGGTGCGCCGCATCAAGGCCTATGCGGCGGCGGGCGCCGACGTGCTCTACGCGCCGGGACCGAAGACGGCCGACGACATCCGCACGATCGTCGATGCGGCCGGCRGCAAGCCGGTCAATGCGCTGRTCTATGGCGATTTCGGCCTCTCCGTCGCCGATATCGCTGCGGCCGGTGCGCGGCGCATCTCGATCGGCGGGGCGCTGGCGCGGGCGGCCTGGGCCGCCTTCATCGAGGCGACGCGGCTGATCGCCGAGGAGGGCAGCTTCAAGGGCTTCGCCAATAATGGCCCCTCGGCGCCGCTCAATCCCTTCTTCCGTGGGGATCTCGAGGCGCGTTCGTGAGCGGCGTGCTGCTGATCGCGCCGGAGTGGCTTGGCCATAGCGGGCTCTGGCAGATCGACGCCAAGGGCAAGCGCAAGGCTGTTGATGCCGAGGATATCGGACTGTCGGAGAAACTCGCCGACCGGCTCGAAGCCTGGATGGATTCCTTCGACGCGATCTATGACGAAGACGACGAGGCGGCCTCCGATTTCCCAAGCGAGGTCGAGCGGTTGGCCTGGGAGGCCGAAGGGCACGCCATCGCGGATGCGGTCGCTCGCGAGCTGGGTGCGGGCTGGGACATCCGGCAGGATTTGACCGGTTGGCGGGAAAAGGGAAAGTCATGACCTCGTTGCAGAACTGGAAGCCCGTGCCGTTCCCGCCGGCGAAGGTGCTGGAAGGGCGCTATTGCCGGCTGGAGCCGCTCGACGTCGGCAGGCATCTCGACGACATCTGGGCCGCGACGACCGGCCACGATCAGATCTGGGA
>NZ_JBFRDQ010000214.1:0-8728 GCF_052113865.1 Allobosea sp. TAB14
CCCTTCGGCATCGAGACCGGCCCATCGAGCGTGATGTCCTTGCCGCTGACCGTGATCGAACCCTTCGAGGAGAGAGCCATGGTGCCGTCGTTCTTCAACAGCACGCTCTGCTCGCCCTTCTGGATCATCGTGCCGTCCGGGCGCACCGAGATCTTGGCGTCACCGAACTCCATGATCTCGCCGTCCTGCTCGGCCGTGCCCGGCGCGGGATGATCATCGACCGGCCCGGCTGGCATGATGCGCGAGTGCTTGCCGAGCTCGCCGCCGGGCGAGATCACATAGACGGGCTCGCCGTCGCCGATCTTGCTGTAGCGGGAGACGCCGCCGCCCTTCTTGCCCGAGCTCGCGATGTGCGAGAGCGCCGGCGACTCGAAGGGCTGGCCGTCGACGCCCTTGTCGTCGAAGCGCGCCACCGTCTTGCTGCCCTCGCTGCGCTGAGCGATGCCCGGCAGGATCATGGTGGCGACGCGCCGCTCCAGCGCCGCCAGGCGCTTGGTGACTTCCTGGAGGTTCACGGTGAATCCTCCGACTCGGGCATACCGATCGGGCGCGGTAGCGGGTCGCTGCCGTTGATCGAGACGCCATCCGGAATCCACGGGTTCAAACCCGTTTCAAGCGTGCGCTGCACGTTCGGCCGGGCGACCACAACTTCGAGCAACCGCCATTTCGCCTCGACCAGCGCGATCGCAAGGTTCTTCTTGCTGGTGGCCTGCGAGACTGCGACCAGGCTCTGCCCGACATGGACGTCCTGAATCCTGCCGAGCCCGACCGAGGGATTGGCCTTGAGCACCTGTCCGACGCCGGTGATGAGGTCGAGCGCCGCCATGTCGGCCGAGGCGAAACCGGGATTGGCGCGGCCGGACGGGCCGGCCACGACGACGAGCGCGACCGAGACGTCCATATCGTCGCCGCCGTCCGTCCGCGGCACCGGCTTGCCGGCGAGGAAACAGACCCGGCAAGCCGGTGTCTTCGTGCTCTCGGCGAGCAGGTCGGCAAGATCGTAGCGGTCGAGCTCGATGCGCACGTCGTCGAACAGCTTGCGCGAGGGCGCAGTCTCGGCGGCACGCATGACGCCCTCGATCGCGGTGAGCAGTTCGGCCAGCCGGTTCATGGGAACAGGCTCCGCAGATACGCAGCTGCCGCCTGGACGAGCTCGGCGCGGTCCTCTCCGGAGAGGCCGATATAGGGGCGCGCAGGCATAGTGACCTGGCGGGCGAGCACATGCCGGTTCCCGATGCGGAACGACAGAAACTCGCTGGTCTTGGCGCGAATGATGCCACCGAATTGATGGATCGCGGCATAGATCAGGCCCGATCCGACGATGGCCTGCATGCCGGACACGGCATAGTCGATCGAGCGGGCGAGCGCGCCGGAGCGATGCAGGATCGGGCGGCGACCTTCGAGGTTCGGCGCCCAGGCCGAGCCGTCCGGCGCCGGGCCGCCGGCGATCAGGCGTTCGCGCACCGATTGCTGGATCAGGCGAGCCAGCGACTCAAGCAGATGCTCGCCCTGGAATGGATCGAGGCGGGCGAGTGCCTGTTCGACTGTCTCGAAGCCGGAGAGCTGGACATGGATGGCGAGCGTGCTCATTCGAGTGCCCCGCCGGTCCAGCGCCGCGGCTCGGCCGTGAAGAAGGCGCCGCCGCCGGAGGTCGCGCCGGCGCCGTCACTGCCGCCACCAGCCACCGGCGTCAGCTCGACGATCTCGGCATTGCCCTTCGCGACGTCGACCAGGAAGGCGAGCCGGAGCTTGGCGCGCTTCTCGATCTCCTCGGACATGCGGTCGGCCGCGGGCGCGAGCTGCCAGCAGGCGATATCGATCGCGCATTGCTTCAGGATCGCCGGCGTCGCGACCGTGATCGGCAGGACGTAGCGCTTGCGCAGATAGGGGTCGATCATCGCCCCGGCCGACTCGATCGCGTTCGCGACGGCGGTGTCCATGTCGACGTCGGACGGCACCAGCGTCTCAAGGTGACGCACGCCGTAGATCGCCTCGATATCTGCGCGGGTGGCGTAGGCCATAGGCTGCCCTGTGAAAGGTGCGGCCACCGTGGCGACGGTGGCCGCTTTCTGGCGGGCGGCGGACTATCGTCCCTGCACCGGGGCGGATCGCCATCCGCTGGCCGGGCTCCCATCGGGTGCTGGGGGCCTTGCGAGCCGTACCAGACCGCCCTCTCGGGGTATTTCGTCAGGCCGTCTGTTCGGCCTGGGCTTTGGCATAGACCTCGCCGGCGGCGCGGATCTCGTCATCGGTCGGCTCGAACCCGAGCTCGGCGGAAATCCGCCGGCGGGCCTCGGCCCGCAGCTGGCCGGCCTGCGTGAAATCACCGACCTGAAGCTGCGGCACGAGCGCGAGGATGGCAGCCAGGCGCTGCTCCCCGGGCGACGGCGCCGCCTCACCGTTCGGGAACGCGACGGCGGCAGGAACCACCGGGACCGTGGCGGCCGATGCGGTGAAAGCCTCGGACACCGCCGCCGGCGCGTCGCCGATCGGCTCGCGGTGGATCGCACCGAGACCTGCCAGAGCGGTCGCGGTCTCGGCATCRAGCGTTGCTTCGCCGCCGGGCTTCACGAAAGCGCCGATCGAATCCTGCACGTTCCAAATCGTGCGATAGAGCTTCATGGAAACCTCCTGTCCTCACCACTGCCCCGGCTCCGCCGGGGCAGGACGTGAAGGCAGCCGATCGCCGGAGCGATCAGGTGAGCGAGATCAGGAAGCCGGCGCGGCGGGCGACGATGAGCTCGCGCACGCTCTCGCCGGAACGGACCATCTGGCCGCCAT
Organism: Allobosea sp. TAB14; assembly: GCF_052113865.1. Classification (NCBI taxonomy): domain Bacteria; kingdom Pseudomonadati; phylum Pseudomonadota; class Alphaproteobacteria; order Hyphomicrobiales; family Alloboseaceae; genus Allobosea; species Allobosea sp. TAB14. The sequence continues at coordinate 2,782 of NZ_JBFRDQ010000214.1, forward strand.
GCAGGCCCATATCGACCTGCTTGGTGCCGGCGACGCGCGAGCCATGGACGGCCGTCATGCCGAAGGTCATGCCACCGGTCTCCGGAGTCGCGGTGCGGTCGATGAACTGGCCGGAGATCGTCTGGCCCCAGGTGCGCGCCATGGTCGGCGCCAGCCCGGGCCGGGCGACATTCACGCGGCCGGACCCGACCAGGATTCGGTTGATCTCGAAGGCGTCCGCCACCTCCTGCCGGGTCAAGCGGCCGGCTGCCGTGGTCGTGCCCTTCACCGCCTGGACCGCCTTGGGATGCTTGCGGAAGGCGCGCCAGGAGGCATGGCCGAAGGTCAGCTGGTTCGGGCGCATCCAGCAGGCATCGAGCATCGCGTCGATCGACTCGAAGGGATCAGCCGCGTCGTCGAAGAAGGCCGCAACCGTCGCGGCCATCTTCTGGTCGGCATGATAGGCACTGGCGTCGGTGATGGTGGCGGCGACGCGGATCTCGCGATCCAGCATCACGATGTTGGTCGCGAGCTCCGTCGCGCGGTTGCGCGGATTGTAGCCGGCCTTCTCGGCCTCGGCGATCGTGGGGTTGTCGAGCGGGATGTCGATACCGAAATCGACGACACCCGAATCCTTCTGCTCGCCCTGCAGCTCGACCTGGTTGGGCGCCGAGCGGTTGCCGACCTTCGTATTCGGCACCGAGAACATCTCAGCCTCCGGATACTCGGTCCATTTGAAGCTGCGGCCGCCCACGGGCACGCGCGGCAGCACGTCGTCGGCGATCATCACCACGTCGGGATTGCGATAGGCGATCGCGATCGCGGTCAGCGACGGATCGCTCTGGAACTGCTGGTTGTCGAGTTTCGCCATGGATGCCTCGGTTCAAGTGTCCGCGAACAGCGGATCAGGAGTTGGCGGCGTTGGAGAGCGAGCCGCCGGGCGTGATGGCGACCGGAACGAGCTCGCCGAGGGCGGTGGAAACGCCGAAGGCGGTCCCGATGATCTGCTGGGTGACGGTCGCGGCCGGGGCGGCGGCGACGACGCGGCCTTCGGCGTCGACCGTGAGCATGGCGCCCTGGGCGAAGGCGCCGCCGGCCTCGACCGTCTGGATGTCGCCGAAATAGACGTCGACACGCTCGCCGGCGGCGACGGTGCCGATCACGCCGGTGACGCCGATCAGCGTCTTGGCGGTCGGCGAGGCCGCGACCTCGACTTGGCCTTCGGTGGCCGCGAAGGCGACGACACGGCGGGGCTTGATGGCGCCGGCCGAGACGAAATTCTTGACCGGCCCGAACTCGTTGCGGTTCATGCGGAGGCTCCCTGAAGATGAGCGACCGCATCGGCGGCGCTGACGATGACGCCCTTGGCCGCCTGCTCGTCCATGTACTGGCGAGCGCGGGCAGCGAGCTTGACCGGGTCGGAATTGTCGCCGGTCTGGTCGACCTGGTCGGTCTGCTTCTCGCCGGGCTTGATCAGCACCGGCATGGCGTCGATCGCCGCCTTGGTCCCGTCGTAGTTGGCCTTCGCCAACGCCAGGAAATGATCCTTGGCGGCGGGCGCGACCTTGCCGGCCTTGACCGCATCGTCAACGAGGGTTGTGCAGAGCGCGAGCTGCGCCGCATCCTTGCCCTGCTGGATCTCGGCCTGGGCAGCGGAGAGAGCAGCGACAGTGGCGTCGTGCTGGGCCTTCGCCACGAACTTGTCGGGATCGGGCGTCTTCATCGCCGTGATGGCGGCGGCAGCCTCGGCCACGCTGGCGCCGTGCGCCAAGCCGAGCATGGGCAGCAGATCCTTGAGATCCATGGATTGATCCTTGGTTGAAGCGGAAGCGACGGCCGGCATGCCGAGCGCCGGCGAAGTGACGAGGGCAGCGCCCTTCATCAGGCGGGCGGTGATCCCATCGGCATCGAGCCAGAAGGTTGGCGAGATGTAGCGGTAGGAGCGCGCGGCGAGCGCCTGAACCGCATCGGCCAGCCAGTCGACCCGGCCGAACACACCCTCCGGACGAGCCGCCAACTCGACGATCCAGCCTCGGGCGGGCTTCGTGCCGGTGATCATCGCCATCTCGGTTTCGTGGTCGAAGTCGAAAGGCAGATCGATGCCGCCGGCAGCATGGGCCGCGACGAGCTTCTCAGGGTCGAAGTTGAAGACCCGGCCATCCCGCGCCGTGACCTGGCCGCGGGGCGTGAGCTGAACCCACTCCGGCGGCTTGCGCGTCCCGTCCTGCGCGCTGGCCAGCTCGACCGCGAACGCGACGCCACCGGCCACGAGGCCGGCGGGCAGCGAGTTGCAGAGGGAGAGGCGTTTGTTCATGAGCCGCACCATGGCGGCGGTTACAAACGCAAAGGCCCCTGACGGGCGTCAGGGGCCGGGCATTGGCATCACGTCGATGATGACCTATATTCGGCGCGCGGTCGAGCCATGGATACCCGGCCCTGTGCCGAGGAGGGGTGCCGACCTCCCGACCGCTACTTCTCCCCTTCCAGCTTCCTCTTCAGCGCCGCCTCCCGGCCGCGATAGACGCTGTTGACGAAGATCTCGCCCTCCGCGCTGGCCTTCAGGATGACGCGCCAGGCGATGCCATCGATCCGCTTCCAGAGCCCGAGCTTGCCTCCCTTGCTGTCGACGGCGTCAGGCTCGTCGAGAATGTCCTGCAGCCGCGGCCAGAAGCTAGCCGAGACCTCGGGATGCTGCGCCTGGATCTTGGCCGCGTCGGCGACCGAGAGCGTCGCGACGCGGTTCGGCGTGCCCAGCTGGCTGGCAAGGCCCGGACTGACCACCGCAGCCGGCCAGCGCAACCGGCCGGCGCCGGCCTGCTCCGGATCGAGCCTGCGCTGATAGTCGAACCGGGCGCCGTTCTCCGAGACATAGGTGAAGACGGGATCCGCGCGCAGCCGGCGCACGGTCTCCCGCCTGGCTTCGCTCCCCATGGCGTCGAGCCGGTCGACCAGGCGCCGGCTCGCGAGCTGTTCGCGAACCTTGCCCGGGTTGTTGTCCCAGCCGGGGTCGATGCCGGCCGGAACCAGTCGGCTCTCGCCGGTCGTGCCGTTCGTCCAGGGCCGGAGATTGAGCGGCGGCCGCGTAAGCTGCGCGCCCTCGCGCGRCATGGCCCGCGACCGCACCCGGCATTTGCAGCGCCAGCCGTTCGGCGGATAGTGCGTCGACCACCAGCTGTCGCTCGCCAACAGCGTGGTGCCGACCCATGACAGATGCAGCGGCCGCTTCCGCTCCGAGGTCGACGTCAGATATTCGAGGTAGGGGAGCACGTCCTTGACGCGCTGGATGCGGGTCCAGTCGCCTGCCGCCTCGGCCGAGCGGATATTCGCGTCGTAGATCAGGTCGAGGCGGCGCAGCGAGCCAAGCTGAACCTTGGCAATCTCGCCGGTGCGCGGATCGATGACGCGCTTTTCGCCCCACCAGCCCTTCGCCTTCAGCAGCGGCGCGAGCTCGTCGCGGAACTGGCTGAAGGGGATGCGATCGACGACGGCTTTGCGCGTCGCCTTCTGCAGGTCGTCGAGCACATCGAAGCCGGCGGTCCGTGCCACCGTGAACGACAAGGCGTGCTCGCGCGGTGCAACCTCGTCCCAGCGAAACGAAGGCCGCGAGGACCGCCGGTCGAAATAGTCGACGACTTCCTTCGGCGCCGTTCGAAAGAGGTCTTCAACCGCCATTGAAGGGCGAGCCCCACAAATGGCCCAGGACGGCCGGGAGCCCCCAGCCGCTCCGACGGGCCGGAGATTCTTTTGAAACTGAAATTGAAAGCCCTGTGGCCGTCTGGCGGCGGGTCTGGCTGTCAGTCGAGACCGGCATCGCCGCGCCCCCGTCCGATCATGTTCAGGGCGGCGAGCTGCTCCGCCAGAGCGCCGACCGGGAGATCGGCGCCAAGCCGCTCCAGGGCGCGCTGGAATTCCCCATAGGCGCTTCTGAGGCCCGAAGTTCGCGTCCACGGTCGCGCGGATCATCTGCTCCATAAGGGTGAGCGAAAGATCGCGGGCGTCCGACTTCTTGATGTCGAGGCGAACCTTGTCCAGCACCTCCTCGCCAGCCTTGCTGGCGCCGGTCCCGTCGCCGGGCTTGCCGATGACGAGCTTCGAAACCTGCTCGTCCAGGAAACGGACATTGGACTCGAATGGCTTGTCGCTGAAGCCTTTCGCCTCCAGGAACTCCATCTCCATGTCCTTCGGCACGATCGCCGCCGCGTCCCGGCCGAGCATCCGCACGGCCGCCAGCAGGATCTTGCGATCGTCGAGCGAGGAGCCCGGCCCGTATTTTCCGAGCCGCATCGGCATGCCGTAGATTTCGAGGAACTGCGCCCAGTCGCGCATGCTGAAGCTCTTCAGCATGAACGACCAGGCGCCGACCCGCGCCAGGCCGTTGCGCGCCGGAAGGCCCATCTTGAGCAACGGGACGTGGACGAGGTACTTCAGCGGCTCCAGCGGCACGCCATCCGCGACGCCCTGGACGCGCAGATGGAGCTTCGTGCGGGTGCGCTGATCCCATTGGAACAAGCGGGGATCGCGCCAGATGAAGCGCTTCGGGATCCAGGCCGAGCCGACCTCCCAGACAACCTCGACGACGGAATAGCCCTTAGAAAGCCCGTCGACGAGGAAATCCGGCAGGGTTTGGAAGGCCGGAGTTTCCACGACCTCGTTGCGCAGGAAGTCGGCAATCTCGACATCGCGCTTAGCTTCGGACGCCGGCGAGACTTGGACCGCAAGCGACGTGACCGCGTTGCGGCGGGTCTCCAGCACATAGCGATAGTGCGGCTCGCGCTCCTCGATCTCCTCCGCGAGCGTCAGGAAGTCGTGCATCTCGCCGCGGCCGGCATCGCGCAGCGTGCGCGCTAGGCGGCCGGGATTGAGGCCGGGCGCGATCGCCTCGTCGAAGGGATGCTCGATGCCGGTGACGGTCGGCACGGCGCGCTCCTGCGTAAGCACGCTGGAGCTGACCGGGACGCCGAATTGATCGAGGAGCTGGAATTTCGCCATTGTGACCTCACCAGAGCCCGTCGCCGCGATCCGGCATCATCCCGTCGAAAGCCTCCGTAACCGGCACGAGGCCGCTACCCATCTCCTCGGCCTGGCTCGCGCGGGCGCTTTCGTAGCCATAGGACTCGGTCGTCATCCGGGTCGCTGAATAGGCGAGCGCCAGACCGACCGCGAAGTCGCCGTGCCGCTTCTCACCGGTCGTCGCCGAGGTGGTGCGCAGGTTCGGGATCTGGGCGACGCCGCGGATGATCTTGACCAAGCGCAGGTCGCCCACATGGTCGGCATCCGCCGGCAACGTGATGTTGTCCTGCTCGAAGGCATCCTTCAGCGGCGGCATCTCGGTCCGATACCACTCGGTCGAAAGCTTCACCTCGACGAAGGACGTGCCGAATTTGAGCATGGCGCTCTCCGCCATCTGGGCGCCGAGGCCGGTGGCATCCGTGCAGCCGCCGATCAGGCGCGGCAGCCGCTGGACCATGGCGTTGCGGATCTGCTCCTGGTGAACGAACGGCACGCGATGCAGCTCGACGACGAAGGGCACGATGCGTCGGAGCGTGCGGCCGATCTGGATCGGCACCATCACCGAAGCGTCGCGATGGCGGGCGACGTCGTGGCCGAAGGCGCTCATCAGCGCCGGGTCGATGGTCTGCTCCATGACCGGCATCAGCAGGTCGTCGATCCAGGCGCGAATCTCGGCGTTGCGGAAGACCTCCGGCCGAAACACGAACTCGGGCGGCAGCGATAGGCGCAGCACGCGCTCCTGACCCGCCGGCGGCTTGACCATGCGCGCCTCGATCAAGGCGGTGGTCAGCCAGGCGCCGGAGCCCTGCGCCGGAATGCAATAGAGCTCCTCGTCGGCGCCATCGCCGTATTTGCCGATCAGATCCTCCCGCCAGTCGGCCTCCTTCTCGGCCGTCCACTCGCCATGCTTGTGGGCGTTGACCATGCAGATCCGCTCGAACAGCCCGTCCTTCAGGGC
>NZ_JBFRDQ010000215.1:0-6670 GCF_052113865.1 Allobosea sp. TAB14
AGACCGGCCTGTCCCTCCCATGGCAGGCGGATCGGGAGCAAGCGCGTTGCCATTCGGTCGCCTTTGTCTCCGCCGCATTGCCGCCGTGATTGGTTCAGGTCTCATTCAAGAGTGGCGGCGCAAGATATCCGCAAGGTTCGGGCGCTGTCCCGGGAAAGGAGATATCGTCATGATGTCTTTGAGGAAGAAATGGATTGTCGCTCTGACCGCGGCCAGCGTCGCGGTGGGTAGCGTTGCGGTGCCGGCGATGGCGCAGGAGCGCCGTTCCTTCGATCCGGCCAGGCTCGACAAGGCGCAGGCCGAATACAGCCAGTATCGCTATCGCGGTTACTATCGCGGCGGCTGGCGTGGGCCTTCGAGGGGCTCGGCCATTGCGGCCGGCGTCGGCCTGGGCATCCTCGGAGCGGCGGCTGCCGCGGCGAGCGCCCGGTCCTATGACCCGTATTACGATGGCGGCTATTATGCCGCGCCGGTCTACGCGCCGCCGCCGCCGGTCTATGTGGCGCCGCGCTACTACGCGCCCTACGGCTACTACGCGCCCTACGACTTCCGCGATCATCGCTGATCGCGGATGATGATCGGAGCGAAGGGCGGAACTCGCTCCTTGCTCCGATAAGATAACAAGATCGAGATTCGGTCGCCGTTTCGGCCGGACGGAGAAACGCCACCGTGAGCCGCTCCGGCTCGCGGTGGGCCTGAATTGGGGGAATGTCGGATGATTGGGTTGAAACGCTACGTGTCGGTCAAACGAGCGCTGATGGTTGGGGTGCTCGCCCTCGGGCTGGCGCCGGCCGCCTCACTCGCGCAGGACATGCCCTACGGCAATGACTACGGCCGTGGCGGGAGCTATCAGGCCAACCCGTATTCCCGGGGCGGCAACTATAACTACAATTACCAGCGGCCACCGGCCGCCGGCGGTCCGATCGACAACGGCGCGCCCAGCTATCGCGGCGGCCCGGGGTATCGTGGCGGGCCGGCCTATGGCGGTGGACGCGCTTACGGCCGGCGCGGCAATCCCTACTACGGCATGTCGATCGAGCAGCAGAAGCGCGCGATCCGAAACCAGCGCGAAGCGCAGAAGCGGGCCATCAAGCGCGGCTTCTGACAGCCTCGCCGGCACTCCGACATCAATCACGACCCGGGCCGGGACGGAAAATCCTTCCGTTCCGGTCTTCGCCATGTCGGGACGGCGGACAGGCTTCGATCCGATCGGGGGCCCGGCGTGGCGCCGGGCTCACGCCGTTTCCGGCCCGAATGCGTCGTCGGCCAGTCGCGCGAGCCGGTCGAGCGCGCCCTGGAGGATGTAGGCGGCCGCCATCTTGTCGACCACGGCCGCGCGCTTGGCCCGCGAGGCGTCGGCGTCGAGCAGGGTGCGCGTGACCGCAAGCGTCGACATCCGCTCGTCCCAGAACACGATCGGCAATTCGGTCAGCGGCGCGAGATTGCGCACGAAGGCGCGGGTCGMCTGCRCSCGCGGYCCCTCGCTGCCRTCCATGTTGAGCGGCAGGCCGATCACCAGCCCGGCAACCTGATATTTGCCCGCGATCTTGAGCAGCGCGGCAGCGTCGAGCCCGAACTTGACGCGCTGGATGGTTTCGAGCGGCGTCGCGATGCTGCGCTCGACATCCGACAGCGCGAGCCCGATCGTCTTGGTGCCGAGGTCGAGCCCGAGCAGCCGCGCGTGATCCGGCAGATCGAGAAGGCTTTCGAGCGGAACGATGGCACTGGTCATCCCAGCGCGGTAGCACGCGGGGCCCGCGCTTACGAGCGATTGCTGCGCGAAGAGCGCGCCTTGCATCCCAGGAATGGCCACCGTCGCACCAGATCGTGCCGGAGCCGTCGCGCATGGCGACCGAGCGCTCTATCCTCGATGCACGAAGGCGGGATCGCCGCCATGGAAGGATACACTGCGCGTGCCGGCTCTGATCTCGTTGCAAGTTCCCGACAGAGCCCTGCTCGCGCCCTATGAGGCGGCGCTGCGCGGCGGCTGGTCGCCGAATACGACACGCGACGTCGCGCCAGAACAGCTCGCCGCCATCGCTGCCGATCCCGACGCCTTCCTCGCCGAACTCCGCGGTGGACCGGGCCTTATCCGCCTGCCGGATGGCCGCGAGGTCGAGCGCCTGCCGGGGCCGACGCGCTGGATCTTCGCGCAGGACAGACCCGGGCGTCCCTTCGTCGGCTCGATCAATCTGCGCTGGCAGGCGGATGCAGAAGGCCGCCCGATGCTGGCCCTGCCCGAGCATGTGCTCGGACATATCGGCTACGCCATCCTTCCGGCCTTCGCCGGTCACGGCTACGCCACCGCCGCGCTCGGCGCCATGCTGCAGGTGGCGCATCAGGCCGGCTTGCCGGAGGTCGTCATCACCTGCGACGAGTCCAACCACGCCTCGCGGCGCATCATCGAGAAGAACGGCGGGCGGCTGGTCGAAGCCTTCACCGCGCCGCTCTATAGCCCCGACCCGCATCTGCGTTTCCAGCTCAGCACCGCTCGGTGATCAGCCTCGCCAGAGGGCCAGCAGGTGAATCGTTGGATGAAGCCGTGATCGGAAACGATTCCGCTTATTGAAGAATCGACCCGCTCGAATGCGCCGAGATCGCGCGAGATGTCCCTCAGACGAGCGCGAACCGGTCGACATCGACCAGTCCCTTGTCGGTGATCTTGAGATGCGGGATCACCGGCAGGGTCAGGAAGGCGACCTGCAGGAAGGGTTCCGCCAGCACGACGCCGAGCGCCTTCGCCGCCGCGCGCAGCGTTTCAAGATCGTGCCGCACCGCTTCGAAAGGCGCTTCGCTCATCAGCCCGGCGACCGGCAGCGCCAGCTCCGCCACGATCTTGTCGCCATCGGCCACCGCGAAGCCGCCGCCGGTCTCGATCAGCCGGTTGGCCGCAGCCGCCATCGCGACGTCATCGACGCCGACCACGCAGAGATTGTGGCTGTCATGGCCGACCGAGGAGGCGATGGCACCGCGCTTCATGCCGAAGCCATGGACGAAGCCCGTGGCGATGCCGCCGCTCCTGCCATGGCGCTCGATCACCGTGACCTTGACCGCATCCTGCGCGAGATCGGGCAGGGCCTCGCCATCGCGCGCGGGCAGGGACATCGCCAGCCGCTCTGTGATGATCCGGCCGGGCACGACGCCGATCACCGGTGTCTCGCCCTCGCGGGCCTGTGCTCGGAAATCGGCCGGCGTGAGTCTGCGGCTCTTCACGCTGCCATGTCCGACCGCCGGAACCTCAGTCCGGCCCTCGAACAGCCCGGCTTCGACCAACCGCCCCCCGGTGAAGACATGGCGCACCGAACAGGTGGCGAGATCCTCGACCAGCACGATGTCGGCGCGCTTGCCCGGCCCGATGAAGCCGCGGTCGAACAGGCCGAAATTCCGCGCCGCCGAGAGCGAGGCGATGCGGTAGGTCGCCAGCATATCCGCGCCGTTCGCGATGGCGGTGCGGATCATGTAGTCGAGATGGCCTTCCTCGCCGATATCGAGCGGGTTGCGGTCATCCGTGCAGAAGGCAAGGAAGGGCGAGGCATCGCGCGAGATCAGCGGGATCAGCGCATGCAGGTCCTTCGAGACCGAGCCCTCGCGGATCAGGATCGCCATGCCTTTGCTGAGTTTTTCGCGCGCTTCGTCGGCGGTGGTCGTCTCGTGGTCGGTGCGGATGCCGGCGGCGAGATAGGCGTTGAGGTCCATGCCCCGCACCAGCGGCGCATGGCCGTCGATATGGCGGTCCGAGAAGGCCTCGAGCTTGGCGAGGCAGCCGGGATCGCGGTGGATCACGCCCGGAAAGTTCATGAATTCGGCGAGGCCGATGACCTTGGGATGGTCCATCATCGGGGTCAGGTCGGCGGCCTCGAGCTGCGCGCCGGCCGTCTCCAGATGCGTCGCCGGCACGCAGCTCGACAGGTTGACGCGCAGATCCATCCGCATCGCCTCAGAGCAAGCGAGGAAATAGCGGATGCCCTCGCCGCCCAACACATTGGCGATCTCGTGAGGATCGCAGATCGCAGTGGTGACGCCGTGCGGCAGCACGCAGCGCTCGAACTCGAAGGGCGTCACCAGCGAAGATTCGATATGCAGATGCGTGTCGATGAAGCCGGGCACGGCGATGAGGCCGGCGGCGTCGAAGACGCGCTTGCCTTCGTATTGGCCATAGGTCCCGACGATGGTGTCGCCGCAGAGGGCGATGTCGCTCTCGACGAGATCGCCGCTGACAAGATCGAGGAGGCGCGCCCCCTTGATGACGAGATCGGCCGGCTCGTCGCCATGCCCCTGGGCGATCCGGCGGGCGAGCGTGGCTGCGTCGGTCATGGAGCGATTCCGTTGGCTGGTCATGCCGACAGCCTGCATGGCTGCGCGCGCATTGTCGACTTGGTCGGGCGGTCGGATCGGCCTAGATAGGGGCCGGCAACTGAAAAGCCTGGAGACCCCGCATGAAGCTCACCTGGTACGGCCATTCCGCCTTCCGCGCCGAGATCGACGGCGCCGTCATCCTGATCGACCCGTTCTTCACCGGTAATCCGGGCTTCGAGGGCGATATCGCGGCCATCTCCAGCGGCGTGACCCATATCGTCGTCACCCACGGCCATGGCGACCATGTCGGCGACACGCTCGACATCGCCGAGAAGACCGGCGCGACGGTCATCACCAATTACGACCTCGCCATGCATCTCGCCGCGAAGGGGCTGAAGAAATTCCAGCCGATGAACACCGGCGGCACCGTCGATCTCGGCCCGTTCAGCGTCACGCTGGTCCGCGCCGACCATTCGGCGGGAATGGGCGAGGCCGGCGTCGCCGTCCCGGTCGGCAGCCCCAACGGGGCCATCATCAAGGCGAAGGGCGAAAAGACCCTCTGGCATATGGGCGACACCGACATCTTCTCGGACATGGCGCTCCTCAGCGAGATCCATGGCGTCGAGGCCTGCATCTGCCCGGTCGGCGACCGCTTCACCATGGGCGGCAAGGTCGCGGCGCTCGCCATGACCCGCTTCGTCAAGCCGAAGGTGGCGATTCCCTGCCATTACGGCTCGTTTCCGATCATCGACTCGAACGCCGATGCTTTCGTCGCCGGGATGCAGGGCAGCGGCATCGAGGTCGTGGTGCCGAAGAAGGGCGAAGCCTTCGCGATCTGAGCCGGGCTCCCGGATCGTCAATGTTGATTTACGTCGGGGTGTTCGCCGCGCTATAGCCCCGGCGAACCGTTTTCAGGCGCATAAGCCGCGCCCCATTCAGGAGTCCGCCATGTCGGTCGATCTCGCCACCGTCAAGCGCGTCGCGCAYCTCGCGCGCATCGCCGTTCCGGAGGCCGATCTGCCCAAGCTGCAAGGCGAGCTCAACGCCATCCTTGGCTTCGTCGAACAGCTGAACGAGGTGAATATCGAGGGCGTCGAGCCGATGACCTCGGTGACGCCGATGGCGATGAAGCAGCGCGAGGACGTGGTCGATGACGGCGAGATCGCCGACGAGATCGTCGCCAACGCTCCGGTTTCCGAGGACGATTACTTCATGGTGCCCAAGGTGATCGAATAGGCGCGAAACGCGCTTGTTCGATCACCCCGGACGCGCGCAGCGCGATCGGGGGTCTTTTGACCAGATAACTCCGGAATTTTCCCGTGACCGATCTCACCCGCCTGACCCTGACCGAGGCCCGTGACGGCCTGAAGGCCAAGACCTTCACCGCGACCGAGCTGACCAAGGCGCATATCGCCGCCGTCGAGAAGGGCCGCGCCCTCAACGCTTACGTGCTCGAAACGCCCGAGCAGGCCCTGAAGCAAGCCGCCGCCTCAGACGAGCGCATCGCCAAAGGCGAGGCCGGGCCGCTCGAGGGGCTGCCGCTCGGCATCAAGGACCTCTTCGCGACACAGGGCGTGCGCACCACCGCCTGCTCGAAGATCCTCGGCAATTTCGTGCCGCCCTATGAATCGACCGTCTCTAGCCAGCTCTGGCGCGACGGCGCGGTGATGCTCGGCAAGCTGAACAACGACGAATTCGCCATGGGCTCGTCCAACGAGACCTCGGCTTTCGGCAACGTCGTCAACCCCTGGCGGCGCAGCGGTTCCAATGTCGGAGCCGGGCAGGGCGGGGCGGTCGAAGGCAACCATCTCGTGCCGGGCGGCTCCTCGGGTGGCTCGGCGACCGCCGTCGCTGCCGATCTTTGCCTCGCCGCCACCGCGACCGACACCGGCGGCTCGATCCGTCAGCCGGCCGCCTTCACCGGCACGGTCGGCATCAAGCCGACCTATGGCCGCTGCTCGCGCTGGGGCATCGTCGCCTTCGCCTCCTCGCTCGACCAGGCCGGGCCGATCGGCAAGAGCGTGCGCGACTGCGCCGTGATGCTGCGCTCCATGGCCGGGCATGACCCGAAGGACACCACCTGCGTCGATACCCCGGTGCCGGATTACGAATACGCCGTCGGCCGTTCGGTGAAGGGCATGAAGATCGGCATTCCCCGGGAATACCGGCTGGAGGGGCTGAACCCTGAGATCGACGCGCTCTGGCAGAAGGGCATCGAATGGCTCAAGGCGGCCGGTGCCGAGATCGTCGAGATCTCGCTGCCGCACACGAAATACGCCCTGCCGGCCTATTACATCGTCGCCCCGGCCGAGGCYTCSTCCAACCTCGCCCGCTATGACGGCGTCCGCTACGGCCTGCGCGAGCAGGGCAAGGA
>NZ_JBFRDQ010000216.1:0-6661 GCF_052113865.1 Allobosea sp. TAB14
GCGTGAAGTGGGTGATGCCGGTGCCGCCCTGGGTGGTGCGGGTTTCGGGTTCCTGGCCGATGTTGCCGGCGAGAATGACGATGTTCTGCATTTGATGTCTCCGTTGCTTCAGTCCGAGGGACGGTCCCTCCKACGAGACCCGGCCAAGACCGTCGGGAGACGACTGCACCGAAGCGAATGCGAATGGCGAACCCCGAAGAAACAGTGTGGTGCGGGCCGGCGCTTCGGCGCCAACTCGGTCTGGTTTGCAGGGGTTGCTGGCGGAAACTGAACGGGCTTAGGGGATCAGTCAGTCGGAGGGATATGTCCATCGGCGAAGCGCCTCGGAGCGATCAGCGGAACCTTCGTCCTTGCCGGTGTTCATCATCGAGACAGGGCTCCGCGAACTGCTCCAGTATAGGCAGCCGGGTTCCCTGGCCACTCATGCGGCCCGCACTTCGGGTTCATGGAAGGCAAGGCATGGCATGGGACGTTCAGGCAATAGGGGAGGTTGAAAGCGCCGTATCGCCTTCAATTGTTCTCGGGCGGCTCCAGTATGTGAGAAGGAACGTGGTTCGCCATGATCGGTGGTCACGGCGCAAGGGGTCGATCATCGGCATAACGATCCTGCCAGTGGTAGGTCGACCTCGATTGTCGACGTTCCGCATCACGCCAAGACCGCGAGACGAACACCGTTGATCTGGCGCTGCTATTTGCAGGTCTGAGCGGGAAACGAGGCCCGGTGGCGTTTGCCGTCGTTGCGGATATTGAGGGAAGCGGCAGATTGCTGAATGCTGAGATCAGCGCGAGAGGACGGCCGATCCGAGGGCGTTGAGATTGAGCATTGCCGCGATGCCGATGAACAGGCCGCCGGCGCCACCGAGCAGGTTGAGCACAATGGTCGATTCTATGGCGTTTTTCGTGACGCCGTAAACAAGCGCGTACCCAGCGATGGCGGCCGGCACGGCGAAGATAGCGAGCGCGATGAGCCGAAGAGCGGGGTTCTTCGCAAAGCCGAGCACGGCGATGACCAGCCCGACAGAAAGCAGAGCTGCACCGATGGCGGCGAAACCTGACATCAGAAATCCAGCGTCGGTCCCATAAGTATATTGGAACGCTGTCAGCCCAACCATGAAGGGCAAGGCATAGATGGCGAAGTTATAGGCGATGACGCAAAGCGCGATCGACAAGGAGATGGCGAGCAGGATCAGGGTCATGGAAGCCTCCACAGAAAGGGTTGTGGGTTACGACAGGCTGCCAGAGGTACGCTCCGCCTGCGACTATGCTACTTCGCCGGTTCTTCGAGGATGCTATATTTGAGCCAGAGTGTGATCGTGTAGTCAAGTAAAGGCGGCTGAACCACCGCCGAGCGGCGGCGCTTACGCGCCGCCGTCGAACTTCATGACCGGGATGCCGAGCTTGCGGGCCTTGTCCGCAAGGTTTTCCTGAATCCCGGTGCCGGGAAAGACGATGACGCCGACCGGGAGGACATCCAGCATGGCGTCGTTACGCTTGAAGGGCGCGGACTTGCTGTGCCGTGTCCAGTCGGGTTTGAAGGCGACCTGCGGAACCTTGCGATTGTCGGCCCATTTTGCCGCGATCAACTCGGCGCCCTTCGGTGATCCACCGTGCAGCAAGACCATATCGGCATATTTGGCATGGACCTGATCGAGCTTGGCCCAGATTAGGTGATGATCGTTGAAGTCGAGACCGCCGGTGAAGGCGACCTTGGGACCGGCGGGCAGCATCACCTCGGTTTCGGCCCGACGCTTGGCGGCGAGGAAGTCCCGGCTGTCGATCATCGCTGAGGTCAGGTTGCGGTGGTTGACCATCGACCCGGAGCGCGGCCGCCAGGCCGATCCGGTGTGGCGCTCGAACTGTTCGGCGGCGACATCGCGGAAGAGTTCCATGCTGTTGCGCCGCTCGATGAAGGTCTGCCCCTCTGCCGTCAGGCGCTCCAGCTCGACCGACTTCACCTCGCTGCCATCCTGTTCCCTCTGGCCGCGGCGCTGCGCCTGCTCGTTATCATCCAGATCGCGTTCGATCCGGGCGGTGGCGCGGTGGAAGAGATTGACGGTCGACCACAACAGCTCGTCGAGGTCGGGCTCCWGGCGGGTGTCGCCGAGGGTCGCGATCAGGGCGTGGAAGATGTCGGCGACGGCGCCAGCGACAGCATTGCCTTCGGGAAGCGGCCTTGGGTCGGGTTCATCCTCGAAGGGACGGTAGCCGTAGAGCTGGAGTTCGTTGAGGAGGTGATCGGTAGGGGATGAGGTGTGCGGCGGCTCGAAACCTGCGTCATCGTAGTCGGTCATCATGGTATTCGCCCTCGTCGGATTGACCGCGCCCATCGCGGCCTTCGCAGGCGACGAAAGCTGTCGGGCGGACTGGACCTGCACCCGCAGCGAAGCGAAGGGCCAAGCCTCAAGCGCTGGATGGCGAAGACCGGCTATTTTGCCTCGCGATGCAAAGCGCCCTCAGGGCGCGGCGGAAAATAGCCGGGCGCAGCCATTGCCGGTCAGGGCCGTTTGACGGCTCGATCGCCCTCTCAGAAGGCCGTGGGCGGCGGCCTCTCCGACACGTTGGGGAAACATCCTGACCGGATACGGCAGGTTTCGGGCCGCTGCGCGGCTTATCCCTGGCGTGACCGATGCGTCCTTACGCTGCGAGAAATCGGCTGACGTCTTCAGGAACGATCTGAACCCGCAAGGCCGCCCGCAGAGCCTCGATGCCGAGCTGACGCAGATCCTCATTGAAGTCCCCGAGCACCGGCGACAGCACAACCGCTTCGATCCCGACCGCCTGCGCCCGTTCGACCAGACTGTCGCGCGCGCCATTCCCTGCCGGATCGGAATCGCGCACGATATAGAGCCGCCGGAGGGTTGGGGGGAACAGGATGGCTGTAAGGTGCGCCGCCGAGAGCGCCGCCATCATCGGCATTTGGGGCAGGCCCGAGCGTGCCGACAGCACGGTCTCGATACCTTCGCCCGCTGCCAGGACATCATCCGACATACCGAAGCGGACGCCGTGCCCCAGGAGATGGCCCATCGCCCGCCGAGGAGTATCGACAGGGGCTTTGTCGCTGCCRTCGGGCAGAAGCCAGGTGCGATGGGCTCCGGTCTGGACGCCGCCAAGGTCGGTGACGGCAGCGATCATCGCGGGCCAGGTCTCGGAGGGACCATGCCCCTCGGGCCGATAGTAGCAGCGGGGGTGGAACCGGAGTGCGCCGGTTTCTTGCAAAGCCGTAATCGCACGTTTCCGTAAGTGCGCTTCCACGACGGTCCCGGCAATCGGTTGCGCCATGGCGAACAGACGCCGTGCGGCTTCCGGCGATCCGGCTGGAGCTGTTCCCGGCCGGGATCGGGGAACCGGATCAGGTTCCGGCCTTGGCAGACTGAGGAACGACCGGGCTTCGTCAGCGACGTCCTTGAAGTCGATGAGGCCGCAGCTCTCGCGGATGACGTCGAGCAGGTCGCCATGTTCGCCGGTCGCCGCGTCGGTCCATTTTCCTGCTGCGCCCTTGCCGGATTCCTGACCGGTCAGGCGCACGAACATAGAGCGGCCGGCGCTGTTCTGTACATCGCCGACCAGCCAGTAGCGGCCTTCGCGATGACCGTTCGACAGATAGTGCTTACACACCGCCTCGGCCTGCCGGCCGAGACGTTGCGCGAGTTCGGAGGCGTCATGGCGAGCCATCTACGCCGCCTCCCGTTCGCCGATGCGCTGGACAGGATAGCGCTCCAGCACCTTGGCCAGGATGGCTGGACCGAAAGCGTCGGTCGGAATGAACATCCTGAGCTTCCATGAGATGATTTCGTGGAAGAGGCCATAGGCCGAAAGGCGATCGCGCATGACGTCGGTGAAACCTGACAGTTCGATGCGGTTGGCGCGCATGACGCGGCTGCGTCGAAGCTGGAGGCCTTCGGCAAGATCAAGGATAGTCTTGCCGTCCATCAGGGCCATGAAGGCATCGTCTGGCGTCAGTGTCGATGTGTCGGTGGCCATCGCGCCTGCGACCCAGGCGGGCGAAACGCGGCGGCCGACGATGCGCTCGCCGTCATCGGTCTGGAGACGGTAAACCCGTGTCGAGTCATTCGGCAGGCGTTTCCAGATCGGCAGCAACAGGCCGCTGACTACATGGATGGTGCTGTCGACGAACTCCGGCACCTCGGCCACCTCTGTAGTCCAGGTCGATACGAAAGCGGCCTCGTCCGCTTCGACCCAATGGGTCTCGCCCATCATCTTGACCGGGATATTATGCGCCTCCATCGGCCGGATCAGCCGGATGCGCCGCTCGATCTCTCCATCGTCGAGCATGACGCTGGTGGTCGGGATCTGCACGGCGGCGCGGCCGGAGCGCTCATTGATGAGAAGCTTCGCCCGAGAATCGGCAGCCAAGTCGAGCGCCTCGGCGAGCGTCACCGGGCGGTTGCGCTCTCGCTGCGTGATGGTCAGCAACCGGGCTTCGGCGCCAGTGCCCGGATGGACGTGGATGGTCTGGCGGTCGGTGACGATGAAGCTCTCCGCCCGCAGCGTTTCCAGCCCGACATCGTAGCTGCCGGAGGCGATAGCGCCCTCGATCTTGGCGTTCAGCAATTGCTCGAAAGCGGTGAACAGGACACCCTGCAGTTCGATGGTCAGCGCCAGCAGCCGGTTCAGGAAAGTGGTGATCGGCGGCAGCTCGTCCTTGATGCCGGTGTCGTCCATCAGTTTGAGACCGGTGGCGTCCTCGAATATCTGGAGCGAGCAACCCTCGACCTTGCCGCGCACCAGCAGGAGATAGAGCTGTCGCAGCGCGTCGCGGGCATAGTGCGATTCCAGATTGTCTTCGGGACGGAACAGACCCTGACCGCCGGTCTGGCGCTGGCCGCGCGTGATCGCGCCCAGCGTGTCAAGGCGGCGGGCGATGGTGCTAAGAAAGCGTTTTTCGGCCTTTACGTCGGTCGAGATCGGACGGAACAGCGGAGGTTGCACCTGATTGGTCCGGTTGGTGCGACCCAGCCCCTGAATGGCGGCGTCGGCCTTCCAGCCCGGTTCGAGCAGGTAGTGGATGCGCAGCCGCTGGTTCTTCGCATTGAGGTCGGCATGGTACGATCGCCCGGTGCCGCCCGCGTCCGAGAAGATCAGGATACGCTTCTGATCGTCCATGAAGGCGGCGGTTTCCGCGAGATTGGCCGATCCGGCGCGGTTCTCGACGGCGAGACGATCAACGCCGCCGGGGCTGGTCTTGCGGACGATGCGACGCGAGCGGCCCGTGACCTCGGCCACGACGTCGGTTCCGAACCGCTGGATGATCTGGTCGAGTGCGCCCGGAACGGGTGGGAGTGAGGCGAGTTTCTCGATCAGCCGATCCCTGCGGGCGGCGGCCTCGCGGCTTTCGACCGGCTGGCCGTCGCGGTAGACCGGCCTCGATGACAGGTTGCCCTCCGAGTCGGTGAAGGGCTCGTAGAGCTGCACCGGGAAGGAATGGGCGAGGTAATCAAGGACGTATTCCCTGGGCGTGATGTCCACGCGGACGTCATTCCATTCCTCGGCGGGAAGCTCGGCCAGCCTGCGTTCCATCAGGGCTTCGCCTGTGGAGACGATCTGGATTACGGCGGCATGGCCATCCGCCAGATCGCGATCGATGGCGGCGATCAGCGTCGGGGTCTTCATGCTGGTGAGGAGATGGCCGAAGAAGCGCTGCTTGGCCGACTCGAAGGCCGAGCGCGCGGCGGACTTCGCTTGCCGGTTCAGCGTGCCGGAGCCGCTCTCGCCGCTGGTGATGTTGGCGGCCTGCATCGCGGCATCGAGATTGTTATGGATGACGCTGAACGCCCCGGCATAGGCATCGTAGATGCGGGTCTGTTCGGGCGTAAGCTGATGCTCGACCAGTTCGTATTCCACGCCATCATAAGAGAGTGACCGGGCGGTGTAGAGACCGAGCGCCCGGAGGTCGCGGGCAAGCACCTCCATCGCCGCGACGCCGCCCGCTTCGATGGCTTCGACGAATTCCGCCCTGGTCGAGAATGGGAAATCCTCGCCGCCCCACAGGCCGAGCCGCTGGGCATAGGCGAGATTGTGAACCGTGGTGGCGCCGGTCGCCGAGACATAGACGACACGGGCATTCGGCAGGGTGTGCTGAAGGCGAAGACCGGCGCGACCCTGCTGCGAGGCGGCGACGTCGCCGCGTTCTCCCTTGCCTCCTGCGGCGTTCTGCATCGAATGGCTTTCGTCGAAAATGATCACTCCGTCGAAGTCTGAGCCCAACCATTCGACGATTTGCCGGACGCGCGAAACCTTGCTCCCACGCTCGTCGGAGCGTASCGTGGAATAGGTCGTAAACAGGATGCCTTCCGGCAGGCGAATGTCCTTGCCCTGCGGGAAACGCGACAGCGGCGAGACCAGCAGCCGTTCCATGCCGAGTGCCGACYAGTCGCGTTGCGCGTCTTCCAGCAGCTTGTCGGATTTGGAGATCCAGACGGCCTTGCGGCGGCCCTGCATCCAGTTGTCGAGGATGATCCCCGCCGACTGGCGACCTTTACCCGCGCCAGTGCCGTCACCGAGGAAAAAGCCACGGCGGAAGCGGACGGCGTTCGGCGCGTCGTCAGGCGCAGCCGAGACGACATCGAAGGTCTCGTCCAGCGTCCACGATCCGGCAAGGAAGTCCGAATGGGCTTCGCCGGCATAGATGACGGTTTCCAAC
>NZ_JBFRDQ010000217.1:0-6590 GCF_052113865.1 Allobosea sp. TAB14
GCACGGCCCTCATAAGGCACCGGAGCGAGGTCCTCCCGGTAGAACGGGAACTTCTCGTGCTCGGTCCCGATCCGGAAACGCGATTCCGGTTTCTCGCCGGCAGCGATCCAGGCAATCAGCTCCTCCTTGGAGCCGATCGGAGTCGAGTCGGACACATCGCGAGCCATGGGCGCTCCGGCAGAACAGGCAATAAAGCCAAGGCTCCCGGCGGCTGGGAGGCCGCGGGTTCAAGGCGTAGGGCGAACAGACATAGGCGAGAGCCGGACGCGCGACAACGACCCGGACCTTGCATTCGTGAAAGGGCGGCAAGCGCTGGCGGCAGGTCCGGCGCCGGAACGCTCAGTGCCGCCCCGCCCAATCGCCGAGCACCGCCTGCACGACGGCGAGCGCCGCGACGGCGGCGGTATCGGCCCGCAGGATGCGCGGACCCAGCGAAATCGCCAGCGTCTGCGGGCGCGCGGCGATCAGCCGGCGCTCGGCCTCGTCGAAGCCGCCCTCCGGCCCGATCAGCACCGCGAGCGGGCCGGCGGCATGGGCCTGCAGCGCCGCAATCGGGCTGCCCTGCTCCAGCCCCTCATCGCAGAAGATCAGCAGCCGGGCGGGGTCCAGCGCCGCGAGCGCGGCATCGAGCGAGGTCTCGGCCTCGATGCGCGGCAGGCTGAGGATGCCACATTGCTCGGCGGCCTCGACGGCATTGGCCCGCATCCGGTCGAGATTGAGCCGCGAGACCTGAGTGCGGCGGGTGATGACGGGCTGGAGCAGGCCCGCGCCCATCTCGACCGCCTTCTGCGCCATATAGTCGAGCCGCGCATGCTTCAGCGGCGCGAAGAGATAATGCAGGTCTGAGGGCGGCGGCTGATCCTTCACCCGGCGGTCGAGAATCAGCCGCGCCGCCTTGCGCCCCTCCGGCGCGACGCGGGCCAGCCACTCGCCGTCGCGCCCGTTGAAGACGAGGACCGCCCCATCGGCCTTGAGCCGCAAGACGTTGAGCAGATAATTCGACTGGTCCCGCTCCAGCGGCAGTTCACCGCCGGCAGCGAAAGCGGCATCGATGAAGAGCCGATGGCGTGCAAAATCGGGGATGGACATCGGCGAAGCCGCCTCCTGCATCTACAAATTTGTTGTGAGCAGCGCGAAAACCGCCACAATCCTCGCCTAACGGCAAGTGCTTCCTCCGAGATGGCAGATGGACTTGCAAGAGTCGTTGGCGTTAACAGCGCCTGCTGTTAAGGACATGTTCACAGATCGGCGCGACAGGCCGGCAAGCGGAGAAGGGAATCATGCGGCTCAGGACGGCTTCGGGATTGGCAGCGACATTGGGCCTCGCCATGGCATCGCTCGTGATCGCCTCCCCGGCCAGCGCGCAGGTTTCCGGCTGCGAGCCGCTGCAGAAGCTGCTGACGACGCGCCAGGCGATGGTGGCCAAGATCACCGCCGCGCAGAAGGCCAAGCGCAAGATGACGCCGCAGGAGGCATGCAGCACCTTCGGCTCGCTCGTGAACAACGGCAACGAGACGCTGAAATTCGCGTCCGCCAACCAGGACTGGTGCCAGATCCCGGCCACGTTCATCGAGGGGCTCAAGAACGACAACGCGCGAATCGGGACGTTTCGCGGCCAGGCCTGCAATGCTGTGAAGCAGCAGGCGGCGATGYAGCGGCGCGCCCAGCAGCAGGCCCAGAGCGCCAACCCCTTCGGCGGCGCGGATTCGATCACCAGCGGCGCCGGTGGCGGGCTGAAGGTCCCACAGGGCGCGCTCTAAGACGGAAGGCGGGCCGGCCATGGCGGACCCTGTCCACGCCGGTCCCACGCCGGGGCGCGACGCGCTCCATTCCGGCGCCTCCTTGCCGGATGCCCCCCTCCCCGACGCGCTGAGCGGTCACTGGGTCGATACGCGCGCGCCGCGCGCGATCAGGCCCTATCTCAAGCTCGCGCGGATCGAACGGCCGATCGGCTGGTGGCTCATTCTGCTTCCGTGCTGGTGGGCGGCGGGGCTGGCCGCGATCGCGGCGGGGCAGCCCTACCCCAATCCCTGGTACTGCCTGCTCTTCCTGATCGGCGCCGTGCTGATGCGCGGAGCGGGCTGCACCTTCAACGACATCATCGATCGCAAGCTCGATGCCGAAGTCGCACGCACGCGCGGCCGCCCGCTGCCCTCCGGGCAGGTCACGGTCGCGGCGGCAGTGCTGTTCATGGTCGCGCAGGCGCTCGCCGCCCTGCCGGTACTGCTGCAGTTCAACCGCTTCACGGTCCTGCTCGGCATCGGTTCGCTTGCGATCGTGGCGATCTATCCGTTCATGAAGCGCATCACCAACATGCCGCAATTCGTGCTCGGCCTCGCCTTCTCCTGGGGCGCGCTGCTCGGCTGGAGCGCCGTGTTCGGCCGACTCGACGCGCCGGCCTACCTCACCTACGCCGCCGCCATCGCCTGGACGGTCGGCTACGACACGATCTATGCGATGCAGGATATCGAGGACGACGCCATCGCCGGCATCAAATCGAGCGCGCGCTATTTCGGCGACCATACGCGCGAGGCCGTCGCGCTCTGCTTCGCCCTGACGGCTGTGCTCAGCGGCATCGCGATCTGGCTGGTCAATGGCGGGGCCTTCGCCTGGCTCGGCTTTGCCGCCTTCGTCGGCCATCTCGGCTGGCAAGTGACGCGGATCGAGGGCGCAAGCGCGGCGCAGGCGCTGATGCTGTTCCGCTCGAATCGGAATGCCGGGCTGCTGCTCGCCGCGGGGCTGGCGCTCGACGCGATCAGCCGGCACGCCTTCGCTTAATCGACCAGGCGCTCATTGGCGAGGACGACCGGCAGATCGGCCAGGCGGCCGGGCTTGCGGCGCGTCAGGAAGCGCGGGCGACGCCCGTTCAGGAAGGCATGGCGGCGGCGGATCCGCACCGGCCCCAGCGCGACGCGGCCGATCTGCGGGAACGGCTCGCTCACCGTGCCGTCGACGGATTCGAGCAGCAGCGGCAAGCCGCTGCGGCGACCGCAATCGCGCCAGAGCGCGACGGCATCGGCCTGATCGACGCTGGCGATCACGATCGAGCGCCCGTCACCGGCCGTCAAAGCGAGCTCGAAGCGCTCATCCTCGCCCGTCGGATTGGCAAGCCGCAGCGCAACGCCGCTCCACCCCGCCGAGGCGCGCAAAATCCGCACGGAGCCGACGCGCTCGATGCCCGGCGCCGATGGCTGGCGCGGCATCGGGTTGCGGGGGACGATCGCTGTGGTGAACGGCCCACCGGAGAGATGCGGCACAAAACCGCTCTCTCCGGCGACCGGCGTGACGCTGGCCATCGGTAATAACGCCTTTCCTAATCCCTGCTGCAACGGAGTCCTCTGTCGGATGCGGGACTCTCGTGCTTGCCGGGTGAGGATGTGCCGCAGGCGTGTCCGAGCGCTTAAGGGGTTGGGTTAAAGGAGCGTGATTTCCGCTCTATCGGGGCCAAGATGGCCCCTTTTCTGCATGATGCTTGACGGAATCTTTCAGCCCGATGGCGCATTTTCGGCTTGAAACCGCGGCATTCGCATTCGATAGGGAAGCCATGAGCGCATCCACGCTACCCATCGCCGCCGACCTCCTGAAGGCGGCGAGCGAGAGCTGCCTCGAAGCCGGAAGCCTCGCCCTCGATCTGTTCCGACCGGGAGAGCAGACCGCCGCGCGGACCTGGGCCAAGAGCGGCGGCTCGCCGGTGACGGAAGCCGATATCGGCGTCGACACCTTCCTGCGCGTGCGCCTCTCGGCGCTGCTGCCCGAAGYCGCCTGGCTCTCCGAGGAAACGGTGGACGACGCGCTGCGCCTGACGCGCCGCTTCGTCTGGGTGGTCGACCCGATCGACGGCACGCGCGCCTATATGAGCGGCTCGCCGGACTGGGCCGTCTGCGTGGCGCTGCTCGACGAGGGCGTGCCGATCCTCGGCGTCGTGCATGCTCCGGCCTGCGCCGCGACCTACACCGCCATTGCCGGGAGCGGCGCGAAGCGCAATGGCGAAGCCATCCGGGCTTCGTCGGGCCGGACGCTCGCCGGCGCCAGGATCGCCGGGCCGAAGCCGATGCTCGACGCGCTGGCGCGGGTGCAGCCTTTCGAGGCGGTCGGCAAGATCCCCTCCCTCGCCTTGCGGCTCACCCGCATCGCCGACGGCACGATCGATGCCGGGCTGATCTCGCCCGATGCGCGCGACTGGGACCTCGCCGCGGCCGACCTCGTGCTGCGCGAGGCCGGCGGCCGGCTGAGCGGCGGCGATGGCGGGCCGGTGACCTATAACCGCCCCGTGCCGGTTCACGGCATGCTGGTCGCCAGTTCCGATGCGCTCGCGGCGCCCTTGCTCAATGCTCTCGAGCAATTGCGCGGTCAGCCGCAGCCGAGCTGAACTTTTTCATCTAAGACGCGGCCACCCGGCTCGCGCCCGCGCGCGGGATGGCTTATGGGGGCGCGGACCAATCCTGCTGGAGAGAACGATGAGCGCGGAACCGGACCAGAAGCAGCTTCTCCATCTCGTCTTCGGCGGCGAGCTCGACTCGCTCGACGGCGTCACCTTCAAGGACCTGTCGAAGCTCGACATCGTCGGTATTTTCCCGAACTACGCCAGTGCCCATATGGCCTGGAAGGCCAAGGCGCAGCAAACGGTCGACCAAGCGCAGACACGTTATTTCGTCGTGCATCTGCACCGCCTGCTCGATCCCGACGCGACCAAGGCCTGAGACCGAGATACCGATTCCCGATTCCGCATCGGGCCGAAAGCCGAAAGCGTTTTTCGGCCCGATGCATGAGACAAGAGGCAGATGGGTTTTTCGATCCTCAAGACACGCGTGGCGCAAGAAGCGCTCGGCCGGCTTCTGGCCGGCTATCTGCGCCTGGTGCGGCGCACGAACCGGATCGTATTCGAGCCTGCCGACATCTATGACCATGTCCGGCCGGAGCTGCCGGTCATCTATGCGATGTGGCACGGCCAGCACATCATGATCCCCTTCGCGCGGCCGGATTGGATGCCGGCGGSCTCGCTGGTCTCGCGCCAYGGCGATGGCGGCTTCAACGCCGTGGCGCTGCGCGAACTCGGCATCGGCTCGATCCGCGGCTCGGGCGCACGCGGCCGCCGGAAGGTGCGCGAGAAGGGCGGCGCCGGCGCCTTCCTCGCCATGGTGAAGCGGCTCGCAGCCGGCGTCTCGATGGTGCTGACGGCCGATATCCCGAAGCAGGCCCGCGTCGCGGGGCCTGGCATCGTGGCGCTGGCGCGCGCCTCCGGCCGGCCGATCCGCGCCGTCGCGGTGGTGACCAGCCGCCGCGTCGATTTCAACAGCTGGGACCGTGCCTCGATCGGCCTGCCCTTCGGGCGCTGCGCCATCGTGGTGGGCGAACCGATCACGATCGCGCGCGACGCCGACGAGGCAACGCAGGAGGCGACGCGGCTCGCCGTGCAGGCCAGCCTCGACGCCGTCCATGCCCGCGCCTATGCGCTCGTCGGCGGCCGGGATCCCGGCGCCGGCCTGCGCGACGAGCAGGAAGCCCGGCGAACTCTGGCCGAGACGCCGGCATGAGCGGCAAGGGCGCCCTGATCCGAAGCTACCGGCTGGCGACCGCCCTGCTCGAACCGGCCGCGGCCGGACTGCTGCAATGGCGCCGCCGCCAGGGCAAGGAGGATGCGGAAAGGCTCTCCGAGCGGCGTGGCTACGCCACCGTCAAGCGTCCGAACCGCCCGCTGGTCTGGCTGCACGGGGCCAGCGTCGGCGAAACCGTGACGCTGCTGCCGCTGATCGCCAGGCTCCAGAAGCGCGGGCTCGCCGTGCTCGTGACCTCCGGCACGGTGACCTCGGCGCGGCTGCTCGCGGCGCGCCTCCCGGCCGGCGCCATCCACCAATATCTCCCGCTCGACGTGCCACGCTACATGCGTCGCTTCCTCGATCACTGGCAGCCGGAACTCTGCCTGATCTGCGAATCCGAGATCTGGCCGAACCTGCTGATCGAGGCGCAGCGCCGCAGCGTCCCGGTCGTGATGGTCAACGGGCGGATGTCGGAACGTTCCTTCGCGCGCTGGTACAAGCGGCCGCGCGCGGCGCGCTTCCTGCTCTCCTGCTTCGAGGCGTGCCTGGCGCAGTCGCAGGCCGATGCGGAGCGGCTGGCGCAGCTCGGTGCGCCGCGCGTCAGCGTCGCCGGCAACCTCAAATTCGACGTGCCGGCCCCGCCGGCCGACCCCGACACGCTCGCCATCCTCGACGGCATGACGACGGGGCGCCCGGTCTGGATCGCCGCCAGCACGCATCCGGGCGAGGACGAGCTCGTGCTCTCCGYCCATCTCGCGCTGAGATCCCACCTGCCGAAGCTGCTCACCATCGTCGCCCCGCGCCATCCGCAGCGCGGTGCCGAGATCGAGGCGCTGGCGCAGGCCAACGATGTCGGCGTCGCGCGCCGCGCCGCCGGCGAAAGCCCGGAACGCGATGTCGAATTCTACGTCGCCGATACGCTGAACGAGCTCGGCCTGCTCTACAGGCTGTCTCAGGTCGCCTTCCTCGGCGGCTCGCTGGTCGAGGGCATCGGCGGGCATAACCCGATCGAGCCGGCCAAGCTCGGCTGCGCGCTGCTGCACGGCCCTTACG
>NZ_JBFRDQ010000218.1:0-11300 GCF_052113865.1 Allobosea sp. TAB14
GTCTTGACCTCGCGGTTCTTGCCCTCGCGCAGATCGACGGTCAGCCAGGTGTTGAAGCCCTGCTGGCGCTCGAAGCGGGCGATCACCGGCCCATAATGGATGCCGTCGATCTCGACGCCGTCCCGAACCGTGTCGAGCTTGTCCTGCGTGACTTCGCCGAAGGCGCGCACGCGGTAGCGCCGGAGCCAGCCGGTCTCGGGCAGCTCCAGCACCCGTGCCAGCCCGCCATCATTGGTGAGCAGCAGCAGTCCTTCGGTGTTGATGTCGAGCCGGCCGATCGAGAGCACGCGCGGCAGGTCTTCCGGCAGCGCCTCGAACACGGTCGGGCGGCCTTCCGGGTCGAAGTTGGTGGTCACGAGGCCGCGCGGCTTGTGGTAGAGCCAGAGCCGGGTGCGCTCGCGCGCCGGCAGCGGCTCGCCATCGACCAGCACGACGTCGGTCGGCTTGACGTCGAGGGCGGGGCTTTCCAGCACGGTGCCGTTCACGCTGACGCGGYCCTCGGCGATCATCGCCTCGCTGTCGCGCCGCGAAGCGACGCCGGCGCGCGCCATCACCTTGGCGATCCGCTCCGGCTCCTGCGCCGCGATCAGCTTGCCTTCCGTGGGCGCCTCCTCGCGCGGGCGGCGCGGCCGGTCCTCGCGATGGGGATCGCGCTCTGCCCGTTGCGGGCGCGGACGCTCGAAGCGCCTTTCGCCGTCGCCGGTCTCGTTGCGGCGCGGCGGGCGGCCGAACCCGCCCCGTGCCGGACGCTCCGCCCGGTCTCCCGCCTCGCCGCGTGCGCGGAAGGGGCGTTCGGCGTGACGTTCGCCGTCGCGCTCGCTGCGGCGGGGGCGGTCCTCGCCGGTGCGTTCGCGGAAGGGACGGGCCCCACCCTCGGGCCTGAACCGAGCCGGCCTGTCGCCTGCGGGGCGCTCGGCGCGCGGGGCGCGACCCTCGGCCGGCTTGTCGAAGCGGCGGGCAGGGCGCTCAGCCCCCTCCGAATGGCCGCGGAACGAGCGGCGCTCGCCGGCTTCGCCAAAGCTCTTGCGCTCGGCGCCGTCGCGGGCCGGCGCGCGACCCTCGCCGCTGCGGCCAGCCGGGCTCCTGCTTCCCGGGCCCTTGCCACCGAAGCTCTTGCCACCGAAACCTTTGCCGTCGCCACGGCCGCCGGCTCCGCCGCCCTTGCGGGGGCCGCGGCCTCTGCTGTTGTCGTCGTCTTTCATGACTGCTCCTGAGCCCGGCCTTTGCACATCCGCTTTGCGGGAAGGGCCTGGCTCGCTTATTCGCTATGACCGGCGCTTGTAGCAGAGGCTTTTCCTCGCCGCGAGCGCCAAAGCTGGGGTTTTTCGATGTCTCTGTCGCAAGCACCTTCCGTGACCGATGCCATGACGCAGGCCTTCGACGAGGCGCGCGCGGCCGCCGCGCGCGGCGAGGTGCCGGTCGGCGCGGTGGTGATGCGCGACGGCGCGGTGCTGGCCCGTGCCGGCAACCGCACGCTGGAGCTGAAGGACCCCACCGCCCATGCCGAGATGCTGGCGCTCAGGCTGGCTTGCGAAGCGATCGGCAGCGAGCGTCTGATCGGCTGCGATCTCTACGTCACGCTCGAACCTTGCCCGATGTGTGCGGCGGCGATCTCGTTTGCCCGCATCCGACGACTTTATTTCGGGGCGGCTGATCCCAAGGGCGGGGCCGTCGAGAACGGCGTCAGGCTCTATGAGAGCCCGACCTGCCACCATCAGCCCGAAATCTATGGTGGCCTGCGCGAGAGCGAGGCGGCGGCGCTGCTGCGGGAGTTCTTCCGCGAGCGGCGGTAGGGCTTGGGAACAGCCCAGCCCTCATCCTGAGGAGCCGCGTCAGCGACGACCCGAGAATCGCGTGCCGAGAGGGCATTGGTTTCCGAGATGCTCGGGGCAAGCCCGAGCATGATGACCCCGAATTCCCGCTCAGGTATCGGACGAGGTGATGCCGAACTTCTGGGCGAGCTGGGTGCGGTCCATGCAGGAGACGTCATAGGTCACCTGCCGCCCCTTGAACTCGGGGCGCTTGCCGAATTCCTTGGTCATGGTGCGCGTGATGTCGTCGATGCGCGCCTCGCAGGCCTGCGCGGTGGTGAAGTCCATCTCGCTGATGCGTGAGGTGGTGCAGTGCGGCTCTCCCGAGACGCAGGCCATGATGACCATGGTGAAGGCATCCATAGCGGGGCATGCTCCTGTCGCTTCGGGTTGAGGCTGCGCTGATAGGGTTAGCGAGCGGTTAACGGCAGGCGAAGCGGCAGGGACAGCCAAGCAAGATACGCGCCGTCAGGCAAGACCACGCCAGCAGAGATAGGCGCCCAGCGCCAGCAAGCCTGTGAAGAAACAGATTTTGAAGGTCGCGGGCGAGATGCGGTTGCGGACGAACTGACCGACACCCATTCCCACGAGAGCGGGGACCAGCGCGAGCAGAGATTGCCAGGCCACCGTCATGTCGAGCGCGCCGGCTCCGACCAGCCCGAAGGAGAGCGCCAGCGTCGAGACGATGAAGGAGATGCCGAGCGCCTGCACCAGCTCGTCCTTGTCGAAGCCGAGGGCCTGCAGATAGGGCACGGCCGGCAAAACGAAGACGCCGGTCGCGGCCGTGACGACGCCGGTGACGAAGCCGATGACCGGCCCGAGCCAGACCTCCCAGCCGGGCGGCACGCGCAGCTTCGCCGCCTTGAGGCCGACCAGTGCGTAGAGAATCAGCGCCGCGCCGAGCCAGAGCGTCGCGCTGCCGTCCTTCTGCTGCTGCAGCAGGCCGGCGCCGGCCCAGGTGCCGAGGCAGATGGTGGCGAGCATCGACCAGAGCCGGCGCAATGTCGTGACGAGCTTCGGCCCGGTCGCGATCTGCCAGCCATTGGTGACGAGGTTCGGGACGACGAGCAGCGCGGCGGCCTGGGCCGGAGCCATGACGACGCCGAGGATGCCGACCGCGATGGTCGGCAATCCCAGCCCGATCACGCCCTTGACGAAGCCGGCAAGCACGAAGGTGGCGGTGACGAAGAGGAGAAGAGCCGTGTTGTCCATGTCCCGCTTCTGGCATTCCGAGGCAGGTCTGTCTCGGATCGATACTACGGCCCTGACCGTAGCGTCCTGGCTTGCGGCGGCGCGCGAACGGCGCATCATGGTGCCATGAGTGCACAAGGTCCCTATCTCGCGGAGATCGCCCATCTGATGGGCGACCCGGCCCGCGCCAACATGCTGCACGCGCTGATGGATGGCCGGGCGCTGACGGCGAAGGAACTCGCCTGGCTCGCCGGCGTCGCGCCGCAGACGGCGAGCGGCCATCTCGCCAAGCTGATGCAGGGCGGCTTGCTCGCCGTCGCCGCGCAGGGGCGCCATCGCTATTACCGCCTTGCCGGGCCGGAGGTCGCGACGGCGCTGGAAGGGCTGATGGTGCTGGCGAATATGGAAGGAACGACGCGCCGCCTGCCGTCCCGCGTCGGGGCCGAACTGAGTTTCGCCCGCACCTGCTACGACCATTTCGCCGGCCGGCTCGGCATCGGCATCCACGATGCGCTGATGACGGGCGGCCATCTCGTCGCCAGCGAGGGAGGCTATGCGCYGACCCCGTCGGRCAAGGCGATTTTCGCCCGGCTCGGCGTCGAGCCCGGCCAGAGCGGCAAGACCCGCCGCGCGGCGCTTCGCCCCTGCCTCGACTGGAGCGAGCGCCGGCCGCATCTCGCCGGCCATCTCGCCGCCGCGCTCGCCTGCCGCTGCTTCGAGATGGGCTGGACGCGCCGCCGCAAGGACAGCCGCGCCGTGACGCTGACGGAGGAGGGGCGCGCGATGCTCGAAACCGCCTTGCCGGGCTTCCGCTGCGATGCGCCCGAGCCTTCCGTCAGCCCGCTGCGGCGAGAGCCCGTTCCAGCGCTCGCTTGACCTCGTCCTTGACCGGCTCGGCGGCGGCGAGGATCGCCTTCGCCTTGAAGAAGTCGAGCCCGCCGATCCCGTCGAGCCCGCTGCGGATCAGGATGTCCGGCGGCTGCCGCTCGACCATGCGCTGCACCAGCGTGCGGGTCAGGATCTGCGAGGCGCCGACGATCGTCTCCATCGCACCGGGAATGCGGCCGTCGCTCGTGGCAAGCGGCGGCGCGCTGACATCGATCGCGAGCACGATCCGGCCGGGCGTCAGCAGGCGCTCATAGGGCAGGGGATTGATCGCGCCGCCATCGATCAGCACATGCCCCCCGAGCGCGACCGGCCGCACCAGCCCGGGAATGGCGAGCGAGGCGGCGACCGCCGGCGTCAGCGGCCCCTCCGACAGCGTCACCTCGACATGGCGGTGGTAGTCGGCCGCCGTCGCGCTGAAGGGGGTGGCGAGTTCATCGAAACGGTCGGGAACCGCCTCCGGCCAGAACAGGTCGAGCAGGCGCTCGCCATCGATCAGGGCGGGGTTGCCGAGGCCGCGCACCAGATCGGCGAGCTTGCCGACGCGGGCATCGAGCAGTTTCGCGACCACGCGGGCCCGGTCGCGAAAGCTGCCGAGCACATGCTCGCGCAAGGCGGAGCCCGGGATGCCGGCCGCATAAGCGGCACCGATGATCGCGCCGATCGAGCAGCCGGCGATCAGCGAAGGCTTCACGCCGAGCTCGTCGAGCGCTTCGAGGACCGGAATCTGGCTCAAGCCCCGCGCGCCGCCGGCGCCGAGCACCAGCGCGAATTCGCCGGCAGGCTTCGCGGCTTCGGGTCGGTGGGCGGCGTGGCGCGGCGACATCAGCCGAATCTGGCCATTGCCGTTCGCTCAGGCAAGCGGCTGCGCGAGGAACGGCTTCAGCGCGGCGAGCGTCGCCTGCGGATTCTCCTCCGGCAGGAAATGACCGCTGTCGATGGCCTGCCCCTCCGCCTGCGGCGCGAAGGTCTCGTGCCAGATCTCGAGCGGGCTTGCGCCCTTGGCCGGGATGCCGGCCTCGCCCCACAGGATCAGCGTCGGGCAGAGGATGCGCTTGCCTGCGGCGAGATCGGCCTTGTCATGCTGGCACGCGCCGCGTCCATGCCCTCCCACATCGAGACGGTCGGCAGGATGTCGAGCAGCGCGAGCCGCTCGACGCGGCCGGGATGGTCGAGCGCGAGGCGATAGGCGACACGCGCGCCGCGATCATGCCCGATCACGCCGAAGCGCAGATGGCCGAGCGCCTGCATCACCGCGACGATGTCCTCGCCCATGCCCCGCTTCGTATAGGTCGCTGCCCCGCCATCGCCATGCGGCGCGGCCGACCAGCCATAGCCGCGCAGGTCAGGGCAGACGACGGTATGCGTCTTCGCCAGCTCCGGCGCGATCTTGTGCCACTCCGCATGAGTCTGCGGAAAGCCGTGGATCAGCACGAGCGGCGGCCCTTCGCCGCCGACGCGGGCGAAGATCTTGCCGACCGGGCCGTCGACCCAATGGGCCTTGAAACCGGGAAACAGGCTGTCGATGTTGCTCATGGCTGCGCCCTTGCCGTGGCGGCGGAGACGATGTCCGTCCGGCCGAAATCCTCTCCCTTGTAAAGCAGGGGAGCGTTCAAGGATTTGGCAAGAGCGTAGGAGAAGCAATCGCCGAGATTGAGGCGTGCGGGGTGCCCGGTTTTGTCAGGCTTGCTCGCGCTTCACCGCCTGCCAGCCGATGTCTCGGCGGCAGAAGCCCTCCGGCCAGTCGATCAGGTCGACGGCCTGATAGGCTTTCGCCTGCGCCTCGCGCACGCTCTTGCCCAGGCCGACCACGTTGAGCACGCGCCCGCCATGGGCGACGAGCTCGCCCTCCCTGAGCTTGGTGCCGGCATGGAAGACGAGGACGTCGTCCAGCGCATCCGCCTTCTCGACGCTGCGGATGATGCTGCCGGTTTCGGGCTTGCCGGGATAGCCCCGCGCCGCGAGCACGACGGTCAGCGCCGCCTCTTCCGCCCAGCGCAGGTCGAAGGAGCCGAGCACGCCGTCGCAGGCCGCGAGCAGGGCCGGCACGATGTCGCTCTTGAGGCGCGGCATCAGCACCTCGCATTCGGGGTCTCCGAAGCGGACATTGTATTCGATCAGCTTCGGCCCCTCGGCGGTGATCATCAGCCCGGCGAAGAGCACGCCCTGGAAGGGCATGCCGCGCTTGGCCATGCCGACGAGCGTCGGCCGGATGATCTCGGCCATGACGCGCTCTTCCAGCGCGGGCGTCATCACGGGGGCGGGCGAATAAGCACCCATGCCGCCGGTGTTCGGGCCGGTGTCGCCGTCGCCGACGCGCTTGTGGTCCTGCGCCGAGGCCAGCGCCAGCGCATTGGTGCCGTCGCAGATGGCGAAGAAGCTCGCCTCCTCGCCGATCATCCATTCCTCGATGACGACCTCGGCGCCGGCGCTGCCGAGACCGCCCGAGAACATCATGTCGATCGCTTCATTGGCCTGATCGAGCGTCTCGGCCATCACCACGCCCTTGCCGGCGGCGAGGCCGTCGGCCTTGACCACGATCGGCGCACCCTGGCGGGCGGCATAGGCCTTGGCGGTGTCGGCGCTGGTGAAGCGGCCGAAAGCGGCGGTCGGAATGTTGAACTGGGCGCAGAGCTCCTTGGTGAAGCCCTTCGAGCCCTCGAGCTGGGCTGCGGCCTTCGAGGGGCCGAACACCTTGATGCCGGCGGCCCTGAGATCGTCGGCGATGCCGGCGACCAGCGGCCCTTCCGGGCCGACGACGACGAGGCCGATAGCCTGAAGATGGCAGAAAGCGACCACCGCGGCATGATCGGCGATATCGACCGCAACGTTCTCGCCGCATTGCGCGGTGCCGGGATTGCCCGGCGCGATGAAGAGCTGCTCGCAGAGCGGCGAGGCCGATATCGCCCAGGCGAGCGCGTGTTCGCGGCCCCCCGAACCGATCAGAAGAATCTTCATGCTGGCTCCCATCCGCATTGGCGGGTTTGTGAGCCCTCATCCTGAGGAGCGTTCCGGAGGAACGCGTCTCGAAGGATGCTCCAGCGCCCCCTGGACCATCCTTCGAGACGCCGCTGACGCGGCTCCTCAGGATGAGGGCTGAGGTCGGCCGAAAGGATCCTTGCGCAATACCTGCCCGGCGCGGCCACGGCAACGCTTCTGCTCGTCGGGTCCGCCCGCTATGGTCCGGCCATGAACAGCGAATCGACCGTTCCCACAGGCAATGCGCCCGAATGGACCGTCTCGGACCTCTCCGGCGCGCTGAAGCGCACCATCGAGGATTCCTTCGGCTTCGTGCGCGTGCGCGGCGAGATTTCCGGCTATCGCGGCCCGGTCGCTTCCGGCCATGTCTATTTCTCGCTGAAGGACACCAACGCCAAGATCGACGCGGTGATCTGGAAAGGCGTCTTCGGCCGGCTGAAGACGCGTCCGCAGGATGGGCTGGAGGTCATCGCCACCGGCAAGATCACCACCTTCGCCGGCAAGTCGAGCTACCAGATCGTCATCGATTCGCTGGAGCCGGCCGGCATCGGCGCGCTGATGGCGCTGCTGGAGGAGCGTCGCAAGCGGCTCGCTGCCGAGGGCCTCTTCGCCGAGGAACGCAAGCAGCTCATCCCCTATCTGCCGCGCGTCATCGGTGTCGTCACCTCGCCGACCGGCGCGGTCATCCGCGACATCCTGCATCGGCTGGAGGATCGCTTTCCCCGCCATGTCCTGGTCTGGCCGGTGCGCGTGCAGGGCGAGACCAGCGCCGCCGAGGTCGCCAACGCCATCGCCGGCTTCAACGCGCTCCCCGAAGGCGGACGCATTCCGCGCCCCGATGTCATCATCGTCGCGCGCGGCGGCGGCTCGCTCGAAGACCTGATGGGCTTCAACGAGGAGGCCGTGGTCCGCGCCGCCGCCGCCTCGACGATCCCATTGGTCTCGGCCGTCGGTCACGAGACCGATACGACGTTGATCGATTTCGCCGCCGATCTGCGTGCGCCCACCCCGACCGGCGCGGCCGAGAAGGTCGTGCCGGTCCGCGCCGAATTGATGGCGCTGGTCGCCGACCTCGCCCRCCGGCATGGCGGCGCCATGCGCCGGCTCTCGGATCGGCGCCGCAGCGATTTGCGCGCCCTGGCGCGTGCGCTTCCGGGGCCGGAGGCGGTGCTCTCCGCTCCGCGCCAGCGGCTCGACCTCGCCGCCACGCGGCTCGCTCCCGCGCTCGCCCGCAACGCCCGCGCCCATGAACAGGCCCTGCAAGGTCTCGCGCGCCGGCTCGAGGCCCGCTCGCCGCGCATCGCGCTCGCCCGGCTGCGCGCCCAGCTCGACGGTTTCGCGCGCGTGCTGGCCGCCGCGCGCGGCAACGCGATCACGAGCGAGCGCACCCGCATCGCCCATGCCCGCGACCGGCTGGCGACGCTCGAAGCGCGGGCGCGCAACGCCTTCGGCCAGAGCCTGATCCAGCGTCGCGAGCGCGGCAACCTGCTCGCCGACCGAGCCACGCGCGCTTTCGCGCAGGGGCTGCATCGCCGGCAGGACCGCCTCGACTCGCTCTGGACACTGATCCGTTCGCTCGGCCCCGAAGCGGTGCTCGCCCGCGGCTATGCGCTGATCCGCGACGAGGCCGGCGCGCTGGTTCGCAGCATCGCGCAGGCGCAGGCGGGCCAAGCCTTGACCGTCGAGGTCAGCGACGGCCGCTTCGGCGCCGTGGTGTCCGGGAGCGGCGGAGCCGCACCGAGGCCGCAGCCCCGTCCGGCGCGCAAGGAGGCGCCGCGATCGGAGCCGCCGAAATCCGCTCAGGGCGATTTGTTCTGACAGGCCGTTGGAAAGCCTAGAGCCGTCTCATCCCGAGGAGCCGCGCAGCGGCGTCTCGAAGGATGTTCCAGACGGCTCCGGGCTTCCTGAAATATCCTTCGGGACGCCATTTCCGGCGAAATGGCTCCTCAGGATGAGGGCTGAGCGGTTCGCTGAAGGGAATCAAGGTGCCTTCAGGAAGGCGTCGACGCGCTTGAGTGCATCCTCCCGAGCGGCCGGGTTGGTGCCGACCATCACCTTGCCGGTGCCATTGGCGGAAAAGGCGACGTTCTCGCGCTCCTTCACCTCGAGGCGGGGATGATCGAAATCATGGACCGCGCCGGGATAGGTCACGAATTCGACCTTCTCGCCGCGCGCCTGCGCCGCCTTGGCGAGGTAGCCGCAGGGGGCGGCCGGCGTCCAGTCATCGGCCTCGCCCATCAGGATCAGCAGCGGCATCCGCACGGCAAAGCTCGGCGATTCCGACTGGATGCGGCAACCCGGATAGAAAGCGATCGCCCGTGTGAAATCCGGCATCTGGTCTGCCGGCTGCCTGTCCTTGCGGATGGCGGTAAGCACCGTCGAGCCGCCGCCGGACCAGCCGATCAGGGAGAGCTGGCCGGGGCGGATATCGTTGCGCTGCAGCAGCCAGAGGCGGGCGGCCATGGTGTCGGCGACCCGCTCGCGCCCGGCCCGGACGGTGAGATCCTTCACGCCGCATTGCGAGGCGAGCCCGCGCGAGCCATAGCTGTCCGGCATCAGCACGGCGAAGCCTGCATTGGAGAGCCGTTCGCCCCAATCCAGATGGCGCAGCGAGAGCTTGCCTTGCTCGCGCCACAGRCCGCCGCAACCATGCAATGCGACGACCGCCGGAAACGGCCCCGGCCCCGGCGGGCGGAAGAAAACGCCGTCGAGATGGCCGCCGTCCATCGCGATGGAGACACGCTCATAGCCGCCGGCATGGACCGCCGAGGTTGCAAGCAGAACGAGACACACCACACGCGCCAACAGGCGCAGGACACTGGACATCGCCGACCGGAAAATGACACCGCGCAGTGATTATCCCGGCTTTCCGTTTCGCAATCAATGATTTAATACGATTTTGATGAATATCAGCGAGCGCCTTCCCACTCCCGCTCCCGAAGCGGTCGTCGATTACGGTCACGGCGAATTCCGCGTGATCAAGCCGGGCGGCTTCGTGCGCTGCGCCGTCACCGGCGCGCCGATCCGCCTGGACGATCTGCGCTACTGGTCGGTCGAGTGGCAGGAAGCCTATGCCTCGCCCGAGGCGGCCCTGCTAAGGCTGCGTCGCGCCGGCCGCGGCTGAGGCCGTCTCCAGCAGCTTTGCGATCCGCTCCGGCGCGTCGAAGACCAGCCTGACAGGCAGCACGCTTAGCCGCTGCCTTTCGCTCTGCGGCCAGAGCGCCGCCAGCTTGGTCATGTCCTTTTCGGTGGTGGCGACAAGCAGGTCGCCTGACCGCGCTTGCGCGATGATGCTGGTGACATCCGATGCCGAATAGGCATGGTGGTCGCCGAAGGCCCGTTCGACCGCAATGATGGCGCCGATGGATTCCAGCGTGGCACGGAATTTCTCCGGCCGGCCGATGCCCGAGAGCGCGACGACCTTGCGCCCGCGCAGCGTCCCGGCGATCTGCCCGTCGGGTTCGAGCCGTGCCGCGATGACCGCCTTGTCCTGCCTCGCGGCCGCCTCGGCGACGCGCGCGCCTGCCGCTCCCGGTCCGATCACGATCACCGCATCGGTACAATCGAGCTGGCCCGCCAGCGGTGCCCGCAGCGGCCCCGCCGGCAGGCTGAGGCCGTTGCCGACGCCGCTCGCGCCGTCGACGACCGCCAGCCGCAACTGCTTGGCGAGCGCCGGGTTCTGCAAGCCGTCATCCATGACGATCACGCTCGCGCCGCGGGTACGGGCCAGCGCCGCGCCGGCGATGCGGTCGCGGGCGATGACCGTGCGGGCATGGCCTGCCATCAGCACGGCCTCGTCGCCGACCTCGGTGGGGCCATGCCGCGCGGGATCGACCTCGACCGGGCCGGGCAAGCTCCCGCCATAGCCGCGCATCAGCACGAAGGGCGTCTCGCCGCGCGCGCGCAGCAGCCCGGCCAGCGCGATCGCGGTCGGCGTCTTGCCGGCGCCGCCGGCGATGAAATTGCCGACGCAGATTACCGGCACGCCCGCTTCCGCGCCGCGCCTGCGCATGCGCCGCAGCGTGATCGCGCCATAGGCCAGCCCGAGCGGAGAGAGGAGCCGGGCCAGCAGCCCCGGCCGGTCGCGCCACCAGAAACGCGGCGCGCTGAGGCGGGATGCGAAAAAGTGGAAACCGGTTTTTCGCTTGGATCCCGCCTGTGATCCAGACATCAGGGCGCGCTCTCGCGCTGGCCGAGCGCGGCGCGCATCAGGAGCGGCTCGATGGCCTGCAGCGTGCGGTTGATCGCTCCGCCGAGCTCGCTCGCCGTATGCGCCGCCGCGCGCGCCGCCTGCCGGGCGCTGGCCGGATCGCTCAGCCAGCGATGCACCGCCCCGGCGAGCGCCTGCGCATCGGCGACCTCGCGCGAACCGCCGTCGCTGTCGAAGGCGGCGAAGATCTCGGCATTGTTGTGCACGTAAGGGCCGTGCAGCAG
>NZ_JBFRDQ010000219.1:0-6531 GCF_052113865.1 Allobosea sp. TAB14
ACCTCCAGCATCGGCAATCTCGAGGGTCTGTTCGAGAAGCTCACCCCGGCCGAGTTCCCGGTGCTGGACGAATTGCTGCCGGAGGCGCGCAAGGCCGGTGGCGAGTTCGGCCCGGCCGTGACCTTCGACCATCTCGTCCTCGTCTACGACGCGGCGCTGACCCCGCCGCTCGCCAAGCTCGCCGACCTCTGGCGCCCCGATCTGAAGGGCCAGATCGCCCTTTCGGCACCGCCGAACATTCAAGGCCTCGCCTTGACCGCCATGGTCGAGAAGATGGAAGGCGGCGACTATCGCAAATCGATCGACGCGGCGATGAAGAAGCTCAGGGAGCTCGCCCCCTCGGTCAACACCTTCGAGCCCAATCCGGACGGCTACTCGCTGATCCTGAACGGCGTCGTCAAGGTCGCGACCGGCTGGAACGCCCGCTCGCAGCTCTATGGCGATCAGTCGAACGGCAAGATCCGCACGCTGCTRCCGCCCGAGGGCTCGGTCTTCCAGATCAACACCATCAACCTCAGCGCCGGCTCGAAGAACCGCGCCGCCGCTGCCGCCTTCGTCAGACACGCCCTCTCCCAGCCGGCGCAGAAGGCCTTCACCGAGCGCATGTTCTACGYGCCGACCAACGCCAAGGCCCAGATCGACGCCAAGGCTGTCGCGCGCACCGCCGCCGCGCCCGAAAGCCGCTCCACCATGATCCCGCTCGACTGGAACGACATCCTCAAGGTGCGCGACCAGTGGAACAATCGCTGGCGGCGCGAGGTCATCGCGGCGGCGCGCTGAGCGGGCAACGGGTAAGCGACGATGAGCTATCTCGAACTTGCCGGGCTGCAGAAGCGCTATGGCGCCTCTGTCGCAGTCGACGACGTCTCGCTCGCCGTGGAGAAGGGCGAGGCGGTCGCGCTGCTCGGCCCCTCCGGCTGCGGCAAGACGACGACCTTGCGGATGCTGGCCGGGCTCGTCGAGCCCGATCGCGGCGCAATCCGCGTCGATGGCGTCGCGATGACCAATTTGCCGGCTCACAAGCGCAATATGGGCTATGTCTTCCAGTCCTATGCGCTGTTTCCGCATCTGAGCGTGGCTGGGAACGTCGCCTTCGGGCTGGAAGAGCGTCGCCGGCCGAAGGCCGAGATCGCGCGGCAGGTCGAGGATGCGCTGGCGCTCGTCCGTCTCGCGGGGCTCGACCAGCGCCGCCCGCGCGAGCTCTCCGGCGGGCAGCAGCAGCGCGTGGCACTGGCTCGCGCGCTGGTGATCCACCCTTCCGTGCTGCTGCTCGACGAATCCCTCTCCAACCTCGACGCCAAGCTGCGCGACGCGATGCGCCACGAGATCCGCTCGATCCAGCGCTCGCTCGGCATCACCACCCTCTTCGTCACGCATGATCAGGTCGAGGCGCTGACCATGTGCGATCGCATCGCCGTGATGCATCGCGGCCGCATCGCCCAGATCGGCACGGCCGAGGATATCTACGAGCGCCCGGCGACCCGCTTCGTGGCCGAATTCGTCGGACGCGCCAACGCCCTGCCGGCGACGCGCGGTCCCGACGGCAAGGTCCTGCTCTGGAACGAACCGCAGCCCGTCACCGCTCCCGCCAGCGGGGAATTCGACGTCTTCGTGCGGCCGCAACGCATGCGCATCGTTCAGCGTTCGGAGGCGGTCGGCGCGGAGACTGTCCGAGTGAGCGGGCGCATCCTGCGCAGTGTCTTCGTCGGCGACCATGTCGAGGTGCTGGTTGAGGGCGCGGGCGGGCAATTGACRGTCGAGATGCCGTCGGGCAGCCCGGCGCCGGCTGAGGGCGCCGAGGTCGCGGTTATCTGGCGGGCGCAGGACAGCCTGCCCTTCCCGCGCGAGGCGCCATGAGCGCGACGCGCCGACTGCCGCTGCTGCTGATACCGGCCGGACTCTTCGTGCTGGCCATCTATGCCTGGCCGACCCTGCTCCTGCTGCGCAACGCCTTCAACGAAGTCGGCCCGACCGGCGCGCTGGTCGAGGCCTGGTCGCTGAAGACGGCCGCCGACACCTTCGCCGATGGCTTCACCTTCGAATTGACCTGGAACTCGCTCTGGCTCTCGCTCGTCGCGACGGCGATCGCGCTGGCCCTGGCCTATCCGCTCTCGCTCTTCCTGTTCCGCACGACCTCGCGCTGGCGCAGCATCCTGGCCGTGATCGCCATCCTGCCGATGCTGATCTCCGGTGTCGTGCGCGTCTTCGGCTGGCTCGCCATTCTCGGCGACCGCGGGCTGGTCAACGGCCTGCTGCAATGGCTCGGCCTGATCTCGGCGCCGCTGAAGCTCGTCTTCAACTGGACCGGCGTTACCATCGGCCTGGCCGAGAGCATCATGCCCTACATGATCCTCGCCTTGCTCGCCGGCTTCGGCCAGCTCGACCGGACGCTGGAGGAGGCGTCGCGCTCGCTCGGTGCCTCGCCGTTCCGAACCTTCCTGCGCGTGACGCTGCCGCTCAGCCTGCCCGCCATCGTGCTGGCGGCGGGGCTCGGCTTCGTCCTCTCCATGTCGGCCTATATCACGCCGAAACTGCTCGGCGGCGGGCGTGTCTTCGTGCTGGCGACCGAAATCTTCGAGCAGGCGACGACCAACACCAACTGGCCGGCGGCCGCGGTGCTCGCGCTCTACACGCTCGTGCTCCTGCTGGTGCTGCTCGCCTTCTCCAACCTGCTGGCCCGGAGGTTGAGGCGATGAACGGTGCCGGTCCCGTCCTCTCCGGCATCGCGGCACTCGTCTATGCGCTGATCCTGGCGCCGATCGTCGTGGTCTTCACGCTCGCCTTCTCGGCGGATAATTTCATCCTGTTCCCGCCTTCCGGCTACTCGCTGCGCTGGTTCCAGGCGCTCGCCGGGAACGCTCCGCTGCTGTCGGCGCTTGGCTTGAGCGTGCAGGTCGCGAGCGTGGTGACGCTGTGCTCGCTCCTCGTCGGCGTGCCCGCCGCGCTGGCATTGGCCAAGGGCGAGTTCCGGGGCAAGGACGCGCTGACCGGCTTCTTCCTTGCGCCGCTGCTGCTGCCGACGCTGATCACCGGCCTCGCATTGCTGCTGTTCTTCACGCCGCTCCGGCTCACCGCGACGCTGCCGGGCCTCGTCCTCGGCCATATGACGGTGACGGTGCCCTTCGTCATCCGGATGATGGCGACGGCGCTTGCGAACCTCCCGCACGACATCGAGGCCGCCGCCGCAACGCTCGGCGCCACGCCCTGGCGTGTGGTGCGGCGCGTGACGCTGCCGCTGGCGGCGCCGGGGCTGATCGCCTGCGCCTGCCTGTCCTTCCTGCTTTCCTTCGACGAGACGGTGATCTCGCTCTTCATCGCCGGCCCGCGCGCCTCGACCCTGCCGGTCGAGATGGTGCGCTATGTCGAAGGCCGCACCGACCCGCTGATCGCGGCGCTCTCGGTCGTTCTCATCATCGCCACGCTGATCGTCGTCGTCGCGGTCGAACGCCTTGTCGGCGTCGCCCGCGCCGTCGGACGATAGCTTGGAAGCATAATGTCGTCCGAAAACCGGTCCCCACTTTTCGGCATCATGCCTCAGGAGAAGACACCATGCCCGATTACCGCATCGCCCCCATGCCCGAGCAGCTTCCGGCCGCGCTCGTGGAGAAGCTGCTCAAGGTCGAGACCGCGACCGTCGGCCACTCCCAGCATTGGGGCTTCATGGATCGCGGCATCCAGCCGTTGCTGCGCACGAAGCGCATCGCCGGCGCGGCGGTGACGCTCGCCATTCCCGGCCAGGATTCGACTTTGCTGCATCACGCGCTCGGGCTGCTCCGGCCGGGCGACATCCTCGTCGTTGACCGCCTGGGTGACGACAAGCACGCCTGCTGGGGCGGCGGCGTCACCGTCGCGGCCAAGGCGGCCGGCGCGCTCGGCGGCATCGTCGACGGCCCCTGCACCGATCTGACCGAGATCCAGGATTCCGATTTCCCGATGTGGTGCCGCGGCATGTCGCCGATCACCACCCGCCTCTACAATCTCGGCGGCACGCTCAACCATCCCATCTCCTGCGGCAATGTGCCGGTGAAGGCGGGGGACGTCATCCTGGCCGACGAATCCGGCGTGCTGGTGCTGCCCCGCGAGGAGGCCGAGGCGATTGCCGACGCGGCCATCGCCCGGCAGGAGCGTGGCGAGAAGACGCAAAACCGCGTCAAGGCCGGCGAGAAGCTCGGCGACATCTCCGGCGCGACCAAAATGGTGCTCGACGCGCTGGCCCAGAACGGCTGAGCCGCCTCGTCCCGAAGCCCCCACACGACACCTTCGCCTTCAAGACCGGAATCCCATGATGTCTGAGACCATCGTCCTGCTCGATATGACGACGCCGGAGCGCGCCGACCGCCTGCGCGCGCTCCTGCCGCCGGGCTTCGTCCTGACCCATGGCACGGCGCGCGGCGATGAGCATATGAAGGAGATCATCGCCGAGGCCGACTATGCCATCTCCGGGCAGGTCGGCGTCTCGCGCGAGGTGCTGGCGGCGGGCAGGAAGCTGAAGCTCCTGCACAAATGGGGCGTCGGCTACGACAACATCGACATCGCCGCTGCGAAGGAGCTCGGCATCAGGGTCGCGCGCACCACCGGCTCCAACGCCGTTCCGGTCGCCGAATTCGCGCTCGGGCTGATGCTGTCCTCGCTGCGCTTCATCGCCTATGGCCATGAGGAGCTGAGACAGGGCCGTTGGGCGACCGGCAAGCTGCCCGGCGACACCTACATGCTCTCCGGCAAGACGGTCGGCATCGTCGGCTTCGGCGCCATCGGCAAGAACGTCGCGAAGCTGCTCAAGGGCTTCGGCTGCAAGATCCTCTACAGCAAGCGCACGCCGCTCAGCGCCGCTGAGGAGGCCGAGCTCGGCGTCAGCCATGCCTCGCTGGCGCAGATCCTGGCGGAGGCCGATGTCGTCTCGCTGCACTGCCCGCTGACGCCGGAAACCACGAACCTGATCGATTCTGCCGCCCTCAAGGCGATGAAGAAGACGGCGGTGCTGGTCAACGTCGCCCGCGGCGGGGTGGTCAACGAAGCCGATCTGGTCACGGCGCTGCGGGCGCGGGAGATCGCGGGCGCCGCGATGGACGTCTATTCGGTCGAGCCGCTGCCGCCGGACAGCGAGTTGCTGACCCTCGACAATATCGTGGTGACGCCGCACCTCGCCGCCATGGCGGCCGACAACTTCGCGCCGACCGTCAAGCGCATGTTCGCCAACATGGTGCATGTCTCGCGCGGCGAGCCCGTGCCGGAGCGCGACCTCGTCGTCTGACCGGCAGCCTCAGTTCCTGAGGAAGCCGATCGATATCCACGGGACTGCTGCGACGATCAGCAGCCCGATGAGAAGGGCCGCGATATAGGCCCAGATGTATTTGAGGCCATCGTCGGGGTTGATCTTCGAGATGGCGCAGGCGCCGTAATAGCCGACGCCGAAGGGCGGGGCGAACAGGCCGATGCCCATCGCGAAGATCACGACCATGGCATAATGGACCTCGTGCACGCCGAGCTGGTGGGCGATGGGGAAGACGAGCGGTCCGAACAGCACGATCGCCGGGATGCCCTCCAGCACCGATCCCAGGATGGTGAAGGCGAGGATCGAGATGGCGAGGAAGCCCCAGCTTCCGCCGGGCACGGCGGCCATGGCCTGGGCGAGGTCGCGCGAGAAGCCGGACTGGGTCAGGCCCCAGGCCATGGCGGTGGCGCAGCCGATGATGAAGATGATCGCGCCGGTGAGGGAAGCGGTCTCGACCAGCATCTTCGGCAGGCGGCGCCAGTCGAACTGGCGGTAAAGCAGGAGGCCCGCCAGAATCGCATAGGCGATACCGATGGTCGAGACTTCGGTCGCGGTGGCGACGCCCTCGACGACGGCGGCTCGGATGACGAAGGGCAGCGCGATGGCGGGCGCGGCGATCAGGGCGAGCTTGGCGATCTCGCGGCGGGAGAAGCGCGTGACGTTGCTGAGGTCCTCGCCCCTGCAGCGCCACCAGACGACGACGCAGAGCGCGGCGCCGAGCACGACGGCGGGCAGCATGCCGCCGGTGAACAGCGCCGCGATCGAGACGCCGGTGACCGAGCCGATGGTGATCAGCACGATCGAGGGTGGGATGGTCTCGGTCTGGGCGCCGGTGGCGGAGAGCAGCGCGACGAGGTCGCCGGGCTTGGCGCCGCGCTTCTGCATTTCCGGGAAGAGCACCGG
The DNA here is from genome assembly GCF_052113865.1 of Allobosea sp. TAB14. Taxonomy (NCBI): domain Bacteria; kingdom Pseudomonadati; phylum Pseudomonadota; class Alphaproteobacteria; order Hyphomicrobiales; family Alloboseaceae; genus Allobosea; species Allobosea sp. TAB14. The sequence continues at coordinate 6,176 of NZ_JBFRDQ010000219.1, forward strand.
GGCGATCGCGGCCATGTCGGCGATCTTCGAGCCGGAGATGCCGGAGACCAGATACATCGCGCCGATCAGCACATAGGACAGCCCGCCGYGGACATGGCCGAGCAGCGAGGCGAGGAACTGGATCATGGCGCGCGCCATGCCGGTCATCTCGATCAGGGCGCCGAGGAAGATGAAGAGCGGCACGGCGAGCAGGATGAGATGGCTCATGCCCTCGTCGAGCCGGCCGACCATGACGAGCATCGGTGTCGAGGTCGTGCAGGCGAGATAGCCGAAGGTGGCGAGGGCGAAGGAAAACGCGATCGGTACGCCGGAGAAGACGTTGAGGGCGACGACGCCGACGAAGAAGACGATCAGGT
>NZ_JBFRDQ010000220.1:0-6512 GCF_052113865.1 Allobosea sp. TAB14
AGGGAGAGGAGCTAGCGACACAGCTTCAATCCTCCAGCGGTCGGGCCTCTTCCGGCAGCATGATCGGGATGCCGTCGCGGATCGGGTAGGCGAGCTTCGCGGCGCGGCTGATCAGTTCCTGCCTCGCCGCGTCGTATTCCAGCGTGCTCTTGGTCAGCGGGCAGACCAGGATCTCGAGCAGCTTGGGATCGACGCGGGTGGTCGTGTCGGTTTCGTTGGTCATGCGGTTTCCTTAGCTTTTGCGCGGCAGATCGGCCAGCATCCCGGCCGCGACCATCAGCTTCGGCAGGGTGAGGCCCGAGGTGGCGATGGCGTTGATCGTGCTGCGGGTGCGCTCGACATCCTGGCCGCGCTCGGCGAGCCAGCTTTCGAGCGAGCCCTTGCCGCCATCCGAGGAGGCGATCTCCTGCGTCATCTGCGCATGGGCGTCGTCGAGCGTCTCCACGGCCCGTTCGCGGGCGAGACGCTCATAGTCGTCCGTCGCCGGCACCGCCGCCGCGGCCGCCTCGAGATTCGAGAGGCCGAAGAAGGCATCGACGCCGAAATGGATGCGGGCGACATCGCCGATCTTGCGCTTGCTGCGCTCGGCGATGTCGACGATATCCGTCGCCTGGGCGAGCGAGGGCAGGCTGGCGACGCGGGTGGCGAGCGCCTCGGGCACGCCCTCGGAGGAGAGGACGGCGATGCGGGCGAGCCGCGCCTGGGCGGCGGCTTCCGGCAGCAGCGCATCGAGCTCGGCCGAGAGATCGGTAACACCCCTGGCGTAATGCGCGATGGTCTGCTCGATCGTGCCGGGCTTGGCCGCGCCGCGCCGCAGGAACCAGCCCATGCGGTCGATGACGAGCTCCTGCGCGGCGGCATAGAGGCCGAGCTGGGTCTTGCCGGGAATCTTCGCATCGAGCGTGTCGATCTCGCCGTTGAGGCCGATGAGATCGAACGAATCGCGCGCGATCGCGTAGGCGGCGGCGATGGCCGGCACCTCCGAACGGGTCAGCGCCGCCAGGATCGGGACCAGCGCCGGCCCGCCGCGATTGACGATGGCGTTGGCGAGCTGGGTCGCGACGATCTCGCGGCGCAGCCTGTGGCCGGCGATCTCGTCCGGATAGGCGTCGCGCAGCGCCTTCGGGAAATAGCGGACCAGTTCGGTGGCGAGATAGGGGTCATCAGGCACGCTCGATTCGAGCAGCGCGTCGTGCAGCGCGAGCTTGGCATAGGCCAGCAGCACGGAGAGTTCCGGCCGCGTCAGCCCCTCGCCGCGCTTCTCGCGCTCGACGAGCTGGGCGTCGCTCGGCAGGAACTCGACGCCGCGGTCGAGCCGGCCGTCCTGCTCCAGCGTCTGCATCAGGAAGCGCAGGCCGGGCGTCGCAGCCACGCCCTTGGCCTCGGTGAGCGAGAGCGCCAGCGTCTGCAGGTAGTTGTTGCGCAGGACGAGCAGCCCGACCTCGTCGGTCATCGCCGCAAGCAGTTCGTTGCGCTTTTCCTCCTTGAGGCGGCCGTCCTTCACCGGGTTGGCGAGCGCGATCTTGATGTTGACCTCGACGTCCGAGGTGTTGACGCCGGCGGAGTTGTCGATCGCGTCGGTGTTGAGCTTCACGCCCTTGCGCGCCGCCTCGATGCGGCCGCGCTGGGTCACGCCGAGATTGGCGCCCTCGCCGATGACGCGGGCCCGGAGATCGTTGCCGGCGATGCGGATCGCGTCGTTGGCGCGGTCGCCGACCTGGGCGTCACTCTCGTCCGTGGCGCGGATATAGGTGCCGATGCCGCCGAACCAGAGCAGGTCGACGCGGCTTTTCAGGATCGCGGTCATCAGCTCGGGCGGCGAGACCTCCTTCTTGTCGAGGTCGAGTAGCGCCCGGATCTCGGCCGAGAGCGGGATGCTCTTGGCCTGGCGCGAGAAGATGCCGCCGCCCTTCGAGATCAGGCTCTTGTCGTAGTCCTGCCAGGACGAGCGCGGCAGGGCGAAGAGGCGCTGGCGCTCGGCCAGCGAGCTGGCCGGATCGGGATCGGGATCAAGGAAGATGTCGCGGTGGTCGAAGGCGGCGACGAGCTTGATCTCGGGCGAGAGCAGCATGCCGTTGCCGAAGACGTCGCCCGACATGTCGCCGACGCCGGCGACGGTGAAGGGCGTGGTCTGGATGTCGATATCGACTTCGCGGAAATGGCGCTTCACCGCTTCCCAGGCGCCGCGCGCCGTGATGCCCATGCCCTTGTGGTCATAGCCTTGAGAGCCGCCGGAGGCGAAGGCGTCGCCGAGCCAGTGATGCTTCTCCAGCGAGATCGCGTTGGCGGTGTCGGAGAAGGTCGCGGTGCCCTTGTCGGCGGCGACGACGAGATAGGGGTCGTCGCCGTCATGGCGCACCGTGTCCGGCGGCGGCACGATGGTCTCGCCGTCGAGATTGTCGGTCAATTCGAGCAGGTTGCGGACGAAGATGCGGTAGCTCTCGGTGCCTTCAGCCAGCCAGGCGGCGCGATCGGATGCCGGCGGAAGCTGCTTCGGCACGAAGCCCCCCTTGGCGCCGACCGGGACGATCACCGCGTTCTTGACCTGCTGTGCCTTGACCAGGCCGAGCACCTCGGTGCGGAAGTCCTGCGGGCGGTCGGACCAGCGCAGGCCGCCGCGCGCGACCTTGCCGAAGCGCAGGTGGATGCCCTCGACGCGCGGCGAATAGACGAAGATCTCGTAGAGCGGGCGCGGCAGCGGCAGTCCGTCGACCTGAGCGCAGTCGAATTTGAAGGTGATGGTGCCGCGTGGCTGGCCGTCCGGACCGATCTGGAAGAAGTTGGTGCGCAGCGCGGCATCGACCAGATTGACCAGGCGACGCAGGATGCGGTCCTCGTCGAGGCTGGTGACGGCGTCGAGCGCGCCCTCGATTTCGGCGCGCTTCTGCGCCATGCGCTGCTCGCGCTCCTCCGGCTTGATGCGCGGATCGAACTTGGCGGTGAAATAGCCGACGAGGTCGGCGGCGATGCCGGGGTGGCGCGTCAGCGCGTCGGCGATGTAGCCCTGCGCATAGGGCGCGCCGACCTGCCGGAGATAGCGCCCGAAGGCGCGCAGCAACGCGGCTTCCCGCCAGCCGAGGCCGGCGGCGAGCACGAGCTGGTCGAAGCGGTCCGATTCGGCCAGTCCACGGAACTGCGCCATCAGCGCGGCTTCGATGGTCGGGTCGAGATGCTCGATGTCGATCTCGCCGTCGTCGGCGCGCTCCAGCGTCATGTCGTGGAGCCAGACGCGGACGTCTTCGCCCGCGCCGCCATTGCCCTGCGGCAGGACGTTGTAGGTCCGCTCGTTGACGACGCGGAAACCCATATTCTCCAGCAGCGGGACGCGAGCCGAGAGCGAGATCGCGCCCCCGCGCGAGAATACCTTGAGATTGGCGCGCGTCGCGGCGTCACCCTCGCGGCGGTAGAGATTGACGGCGCGCGGACGCTCGGCCGAGAGCTGCTGCAGCATCTCGATGTCGATCAGTGCATCCGTGGCGGAGAAGCGCTCGCGATAGGCGGCGCCGAAGGCGGCGGCGTAGCGCTCGGCGAGCGCGCGGGCGGCGGGCCCGGCCTTCTCCTGGTCGAGGACGTCCTTCAGCCCGTCGCTCCAGGTGCGGACGATCGCGCCGATGCCGGCTTCGAGCGTGGCGCGGTCGATCCGGGGCGTTTTCCCCTCGTCGCGGCCGATGATGTAATGGGTGCGCGAGAGCGGCCCTTCCGGATAGGCGGGATAGGCGGCCGAGATCCGCCCGTTATAGACGCGGGCGAGGAACTCGCCGACGCGCAGGCGGACATTGGTGTCGTAGCGGTCCTTCGGGATGAAGACGAGGATCGAGACGAAGCGGTCGAACTCATCGACACGGGCGAGCGCCCGGATGCGCGGCCGCTCGGTGAGCTGCAGGATGTCGAGCGCGAACTGCTCCAGCGTCGGCACGTCGATCTGGAAGAGCTCGTCGCGCGGATAGGCATCGAGCACGTTCAGCAGGGCGCGGCCGGAATAGCTCGCCGGGTCGAAGCCGATATTCTTGGCGACGCGGGCGACTTTGAGGCGCAGATAGGGGATGGCGCGGGCCGAACCGGTATAGGCGTTCGAGGTCAGCAGGCCGACGATGCGCAATTCGCCATCGAGCCGCCCTTCCGGCGTGAAAAGCTTGACCCCGACATAGTCGAGATGGACGCGCCGGTGGACGCGGCTCTTGACGTTGGCCTTGGTGATGATGAGCGCCTGCGGCCGGGCCAGGAAGGCGCGGATCTCGGGCGTGGTCGTCACCAGCTCGCGGCCGCGGCGCAGCACCTTGACGGCGGGGTCGCGCAGGATGCCGAGGCCGGAGCCCTCGATCGGGTCGGCGGCGACGTCGCCGCCGGGGAAACGATAGGCCCGCGCGCCGAGCAGGGTGAAATTGTCGCCGGCGATCCATTCGAGGAATTGCAGCGCCTCGGCGATTTCGTCCTCGGGCAGCGGCGGCGGATTGGCGCGATAGGCCTGGATCACCTCGGTGATGCGTCCGCGCATCGCCGCCCAGTCGTCGACCGCGAGGCCGACATCGGCATAGACTTGGCCGAGCCCATGCTCGAGACGCTGGCGCGCCTCCGCCGAATCGATCCGATCGAGATGGATATGGATCAGGCTCTCGCGACGGGTTCCTTCCGGCGCCCTGCCTGCCGCCTCGCCGGCGAGCGAGACGAATCGGCCCTTGGCGTCGCGGGCCACGGCCAGGATCGGGTGGGCGACGAGGCGCGGCTCGTAGCCCTGGTCCTGCAATTCTGCCAGCGTCGAATCGAGCAGGAAMGSCTTGTTRTCGTTKACGACCTCGAGRATCGTGATCTGGTGCTTGCGGCCATCCGCCTCGAACTCGTCGTCGCGGAAGCGCAGATTGATCGTCTCGGGCTCGCGCGGTTCGGTGAGGTGCTCATAGGCAGCCGCTGCCGCGCGGGCGAGCAGCTCCGGCGGCAGGATTTCGAGATCCTCGGCGACGGAACGGCCGTAGAGCAACCTTGGAAATTCGGCGGGCATGGGCGATTTCAGCCCGGCGGCAGCAGCTTCAATGGCGGCAACCGCCGCGGCCGTGGCATTCGTGACCCGCTTGCCCATGCTCAACCCCCGTTGTTTTGCCGCAGCGATGACATAGGCTGCACGGCCTTTCAACTTTGCCTTGCCCAACAAAGCGGCAAAATTGCTGTTCCCGGACCAAGACAGGACGCACCATGGCGACGAAGCATGACAAACCAAAGGTCGGAGAGGAACCTGCGAAGCAGGATGCTCCGCCGGCCGTGATGGCGCTCGCTCTCGATCCGGGCGCGCTTTCGGCGGAGAATCAAGCTTATTTCGAGAAATGCCAGGAAAAGCTCGGCTTCGTGCCGAATGTGCTGGCGTCCTATGCCCATGACGACGCCAAGCTCTCGGCCTTCGCCGCCTTCTACAACGACCTGATGCTGGCGCCCTCGGGGCTCTCGAAGCTGGAGCGCGAGATGATCGCGGTGGCGGTGTCGAGCGTGAACCGCTGCTATTACTGCCTCACCGCCCATGGTGCCGCGGTGCGCCAGCTCTCGGGCGACCCCGTGCTCGGCGAGCTGATGGTGATGAACTACCGCGCGGCCGCGCTTTCCAGGCGCCATCGCGCCATGCTGGATTTCGCGGTGAAGCTGACCGAGACGCCGCATCTGATCGGCGAGGAGGATCGCGCAGGGCTGCGCGAAGCCGGCTTCAGCGAGCGCGACATCTGGGACATCGGCGCGGTGGCGGCCTTCTACAACATGTCGAACCGGATGGCCTCGGCGGTCGATATGCGCCCGAATGCGGACTATCACCGGCAGGCGCGCTGAGGCCCAAAAAGAAAACGGCCGGCGCAATGCCAGCCGCTAGTTGGCCTCGACCCGATGGCCCGGCTCCACCGGAACTCCGGGGGGCTGGGGGCTGACAAGCCGGGGCTCAGCAGAACCGGGCCGTCGAGGCAACGACCGTAATTGAGCGGCGCAACTTGGCGGGTCGTTGGCGCGTTGACGGCGAAATTGCGGCATTGCTGACGAAGCCGCGAGGAGCGGCGGCAGGCGATCTCCGCTGCCGGTGCGGTGTCCCTTGCCAGCTCGCTATCGCGGGCGCATCATCGCGGCATGTCGAGTTCGCGTTTCATCCACCGGAGCGGGGAGGCGCCATGAGCGAAAGCGAAACGCCACAATCGCGGCCGGCCGACGCCGTCGTGACTTTTCCGGCGCCGGCACGGCCCACCACCGTCACCTTCGATCGACGCGAGCTTTCCGAACTGCTCAATCTCTATGGCCGCATGGTCGCGGCCGGTGAGTGGCGCGACTACGCCATCGATTTCCTGAARGACAAGGCRCAGTTCTCGGTCTTCCGCCGCTCCTCCGAAATGCCGCTCTACCGCATCGTGAAGGACCCGGCGCTGGCGCGCCGGCAGGGAGCCTATTCGGTAGTGGCGGCGACGGGGCTGATCCTGAAGCGTGGCTCGGAATTGTCGCGCGTGCTCAGGGTGCTCGACAGGCAGCTCAGCATCGTGAACTGAGATCAGAAG
>NZ_JBFRDQ010000221.1:0-11577 GCF_052113865.1 Allobosea sp. TAB14
ATGCTGAACGCCGAGGAGCTCGGCGTCACCAAGGCCAATGTCGACGAGATGCTGAAGTCGGACAATCCCGAGATCCGCCGCCTGCTCGGCGCCGAGGGCAAGTTCGGCGAAGGCATCGGCCTGACCAACGACTGGGCCTACCGCATCGTCAAGCTCGTCGGGAACTACGGCGAATCCTTCGAGCGCAGCGTCGGCCAGGGCTCGGAGCTCAAGATCGCCCGCGGCAAGAACGCGCTCTGGACCGAGGGCGGCCTGCAATACGCCCCACCGGTCCGCTGAAGGACGCCGGCGGCATTTTGAGATCCCGCGAAGCTTGCGACGCCGGATGAGCCATTGCCGCAATGACGAACATGGGCACGCGCCGGAACCTGTTCCGGCGCGTGCCCATCCGCGTTCCACCATGCCTGCGACGATCGATCAAATGCCGAGACCAAAGAGCTGGCATCGGCCGACGCCCCGCGATTGATCGCGAGGTCGTCCTGGGCCCGCAGGCCTCCGCGCTCACTGAATGCGGTCGAGCATCTTGTAGTAGTAGCCGACCAGCGGCAGGAACCAGGGCTTGCCGAAATGGCCCGGCACCGCCGGCCAGGACAGCCCCTTCAGCGGGTTGCGATCGGGCCGGCCGAGGATCGCATCGGCCATGATCATGCCGAGATGGGTCGACATCTGCGCCCCGTGGCCGGAATAGCCCATCGCATACCAGACGCCGTCCTCGTAGCCAGCGCGGGGATAGCGGTCCTTGGTCATGTCGACGAGGCCGCCCCAGCAATAGTCGATCTCGACATCGGCGAGTTGCGGGAAGATCCGGGCAAGGCTCTCCCTCAGGATGGCGCCGCTCTTGGCGTCGGAGGTCTGGTCCGACGTGGCGGAGAAGCGCGCCCGCCCGCCGAAGATCAGCCGATTGTCCGGCGCCAGGCGGAAGTAGTTGCCGATGTTGAGCGAGGTCACCGCGGTGCGGTTGCCCGGCATGGTCATGGCGACCTCGGCCGCGCTCAAGGGCCGCGTCGCGATCAGGAACGAGCCGACGGCGACGATGCGCCGGCGGAACCAGGAGAAGGGACCGGCCGTATAGGCCCCGGTCGCCACCAGCACCTCCTTTGCCGAGACGCTGCCGCGCGGCGTCTCCAGCACATGCCGGCCGCCCTCCTGCCGTCGCTCCGTCACGGGCGCATGTTCATGGATGACGGCGCCGTGCCGTACCGCCGCCGTGGCGAGGCCGGCGACGAAGCGGCCCATATGCATCATCGCGCTCTTCTTGGAGAGCATCGCGCCATGGAAGGCGTCGGAGCCGATCTCGCCCTTGAGGTCGGCCCGGCTCAACATGGCGGTGTCGGGATCGACCTCGCGATGCAGCACCTCGAAATTCCGCGCGATCCCGGCGACATGCTCGGGCTTGGAGGCGAGCTTGAGCTTGCCGGCGCGCCGGAAGGCGCAGTCGATGCCCTCCTCCGCAACGATGCGCTCGATCGTGTCGACGGAATCGTCGAAGGCGCGATAGAGGGCGACCGCGCGCTCGGTGCCCAGCGCCGATTTAGCGGCGATGAAGCTGTGGGCGAGGCCGTTGTTGAGATGACCGCCATTGCGGCCCGAGGCGCCATAGCCGACGCTGTGCGCCTCCAGCACCACGACCTTCGCGCCGGCCATCGCGAGCTGGCGCGCAGCGGCGAGCCCGGTGAAGCCGCCGCCGATCACGGCGACGTCATAGCTGCCTTCGACCGGCCCCTCGGCGGCGCCGGTGAAGGGCGCTGCCGTGTCGTGCCAATAGGATTTGAACTGCATCGGTCCCGCGCCTTCAGAGGCCGAAGACGCCCGGCAGCCCGCCGATGTCCTTGATCTCGACATAGCCGTAATAGGGGTTCGCCGGCTCGTGGCCGCGATTGACCCAGACCTTGTTCTTGATGCCGAGGTCATGCGCGGTCATCAGGTCGTAGCGGAACGAGGAGGAGACGTGGCAGACGTCCTCCGGGCCGCAACCCAGCATGTCGAACATGTATTCGAAGCCCTTCATGCGCGGCTTGTAGGATCGGGCCTGCTCGGCCGTGTAGACGGCATGGAAGGGTGCGCCGAGCCGGGCGACATTATGCGGAATCTGGTCATTCTGCGCGTTGGACAGGATGACGAGCGGGATTTCCTTCGCCACCTTGGCGAGGCCTGCCGGCACGTCCGGATGCGGGCCCCAGGTCGGCACCTGCTCGTAGATCCAGCGCGCATCCTCGGGGCGGAAGGCGACCGCATTGCGTCGGCAGGTCCGCTCCAGCGCGTTGTAGACGACCTCTTCATAGGGCTTCCAGTCGCCCAGGACCTCGTCGAGCCGGTAAGCCGAGAAATCCGTGATGAAGGTCCGCATCGCCGGCTCGTCCAGCTTTTCGCCGTAGAGCGCGCGCGCGGCCTTATCCATCGCGAAATAGATCAGCGTGCCGTGGCAGTCGAAGGTGACGAATTTGGGCCTGAAGGCGGTCATCTGCGGAAATCCCCTGTGGCGAAACGGTTGCGTCCGTCAGCGAGGATCATAGCCGGGGCCGGAACGGCGCGAGCACCGCATTGCCTGCGGCAGGAAGCACAAACTGCCGTCCGTCCATGAGACCATGGCAGAGAGTTCCGCCTGCATCATCTTGCCGGCCGACGTCGCTTCCCGATTGCCGGCGCTTCGCCACCCGTCGTGGCATTCCATGCGGTCGGCGCGCATTCCCACGGCCGAAGATATCGTGCCGGGCCGTTCCTCGGGAGCAACTGCGCCGGCGCACCGCCTATCCATGATGCAACGGGTACGAAGCGAAGCATCATGGACCAGAAAACGATTGATCTCGTCGCCTTCGACGAACGCCATCTCGACGGCGCCGTTCTGCTCTCGCGCGAGGCGGGCTGGCCCCATCGGCGCGAGGACTGGGCGATGCTCCTGGCCCTCAGCCACGGCTTCGTCGCGCTCCAGGGCGATGCCGTGGTCGGCACCGCGATGCTGACACCGTTCGGGGACGATGACGCGACCGTCAACACGGTGATCGTGGCAGCCGACATGCGCGGGCGGGGCCTCGGCCGGAAGCTCATGGATGCCGTCCTGCAAGCCTGCGGCGCGCGGGAGTGCCGCCTCACCGCGACCGCGGACGGCCTGCCTCTCTATGAGAAGCTGGGGTTCAACGCGACCCACGAGATCCGGCAGCACCAGGGCATCCCCACGCCGCTGCCGGCCGATGCGGCGAACGATGCCATCGAGCTGGATTGGGCCGGTCCGGAGGATTTCCCCGCTATCGCTGCGCTCGATCTCGAGGCGCTGGGAATGGAGCGCCGCCCTCTGCTCAGGCTCCTGACCGAGGCCGGGCGAATGGTGGTCCTGCGCGAAGCCGGCCGGATCGTCGGCTATGCCGCGCTGCGCCCGTTCGGCCGCGGCGAGGTGATCGGCCCGGTCGTCGCGAAGACCCTGGAACAGGCGCAGAGCCTCATGAGCTTCCTGATCGCCAGCCGACCGGGCGCCTTCCTGCGCGTCGATACCGCCGAGTGGCGGGAGCTTTCGCCATGGCTTTCCGCGCGGGGCCTCGTGGGCGTCGGCGGCGGCATCGTCATGGACCGCAACGCGACTGGCCGGCAGCCGTCCGGACCCGCCAAACCCTTCGCCCTGGCCAGCCAGGCGCTCGGATAAACTGGAGAACCGCCATGTTGAGCAATTCGCTGATCGAGCTCGATCGTGACCACTGGATCCACCCTGTCGCGTCCTATCGCGGCCATGAGAAGGCGGGCGTGCGGGTCCTGCGCTCCGCGAAGGGCGCGACGATCACCGACGCCGAAGGCCGTCAGCTCATCGACGGCTTCGCCGGGCTGTGGTGCGTCAATGCCGGCTACGGGCAGGAGAGCATCGTCGAGGCCGCGGCGAACCAGATGCGCGAGCTCGCCTATGCCACGGGATATTTCGGCCTGGGCTCCGAACCGGCGATCAGGCTCGCGGCCGAGCTCGCCGAGCGTGCGCCGGGCGACCTCAACCGCGTCTACTTCACGCTCGGCGGCTCGGACGCGGTCGACAGCACGGTGCGCTTCATCCGCTACTACCAGCAGGCGCGCGGCAAGCCGCAGAAGGACCAGTTCATCTCGATCGAGCAGGGCTATCACGGCTCCTCGACCGTCGGCGCCGGCCTCACCGCCCTGCCCGCCTTCCATGCCGGCTTCGGCGTGCCCTATGACTGGCAGCACAAAATTCCGTCGCACTATACCTACCGCAATCCCGTCGGCTCCGATCCGGCCGCCGTCATCGCCGCCTCGCTCGCGGCGCTGAAGGCCAAGGTCGACGAAGTCGGGGGAGCCGAACGCGTCGCCGCCTTCTATTGCGAGCCGATCCAGGGCTCGGGCGGCGTCCTCGTGCCGCCGCCGGGTTGGGTCAAGGCGATGCGCGACCTCTGCGCCGARCTCGACATCCTSTTCGTCGCCGACGAGGTCATCACCGGCTTYGGMCGMACCGGCCCGMTSTTCGCCTGCGAGGMSGAGGGCATCGTCCCGGACCTGATGACGACCGCCAAGGGGCTCACCTCCGGCTATGTGCCGATGGGCGCGGTGCTGATGTCGCAGAAGGTCTATGACGTGATCGCCGACGGCTCCGGCGCCGCGGCGGTCGGCCATGGCTATACCTATTCGGCCCATCCGGTCAGTGCGGCGGTGGGGCTCGAAGTGCTGCGGCTCTATGAAAACGGCCTGCTGGAGAACGGCCGCAAGGCCGGCGCGCGGCTGATGGCGGGGCTGGAGAGCCTGAGCGACCATCCACTCGTCGGCGAGGTCCGCGGCCGCGGCATGCTGGCCGCCGTCGAGCTGGTGACCGACAAGGCGAAGAAGACGCCGCTGCCGGCCGCCTCGGCGCCGGCCCAGCGCGTCTTCGACCGCGCCTGGAACAACGGCCTCGTCATCCGGGCCTTCGGCAACGGCGTGCTGGGCTATGCGCCGCCGCTGTGCTGCACCGAGGCCGAGATCGACGCCATCGTGGAGCGGACCCGCAAGACCCTCGACGAGACGCTGGCCGACCCGGATGTGCGCGCCGCGATGGCGTGAACGCCGGCCTCCAGGGCATCGGGGAGGATGGGATCCATCCTCTCTTTTGCCCCAAGGGAAGCCGATATTCCGCAGCAGCGGCGAATTCGGAATTTTGTGCCGTCCGGTTTTCGACATTCGGTGAATCCGGCGAGCCGTCTGTGGGAGACTGGGTCGAGGCCGACGCAGATGCGGCCGGGGAACAGGGCACGACCGCCGCGGAAGCCCGCAAGGCGGACTGAAACGATGCGGCGGCGCCGAAGCATCGGCGCCTGCGCGGCAAGCGACGCGGAGAGACGATGACGAAGAGCTTTGGCGATTTCCGCTACATGACGTTCGATGTCGTGGGCACGTTGATCGATTTCGAGGGCGGTCTCGTCGATACGCTGGCGGCCATCGCCCGCGAGGCCGGCGTCGCCTTCGACGGGGAACAGGCGCTGAACCTCTACCGCTCCGCCCGCTACATGCCGGATGTGCAGCGTTTTCCGGACGATCTCGTCCGCGTCTACGGCGTGATCGCGCCGAAGCTCGGCCTGCCGGCCGGTGAGAGCCATGGCCGGCGCCTGCGCGATGCCGTGAAGGACTGGCGGCCCTTCCCCGACAGCGCCGCCGCGCTCGCCCGCCTGTCGAAGCGCTACAAGCTCATCGCCATGACGAACGCCCAGCGCTGGGCCTTCGAGCATTTCGCCCGCGCGCTCGGCAATCCGTTCTACGCCGGCTTCACCGTCGATGACACCGGCACGGAAAAGCCCGATCCGCGCTTCTTCGAGCAGGTCTTCGCCTTCGTCGAGACGGATGGCGGCTCGCGCGACCAGATCCTGCACGTCGCGCAGAGCCAGTATCACGACATCGGCATCTCGCGCCGGCTCGGCCTGACCAATTGCTGGATCCAGCGCCGCCACGCCCAGCCCGGCTATGGCGGCACGATCGAGCCCGAGAACTTCACCGAGCCCGACTTCCATTTCACCTCGATGGCCGGGCTCGCCGACGCCGTCGAGTCCAGCCTGGCCGCCTGAAGACGCCGGGATCGAAGAAAAGCCGGCACCAAAACGCCGGCACCAACCGAAACAGGGGAATGACGATGACCGACAAGATCACGCCCAACTGGACGAGCGCCGACGACGTCTTCGTCGAGAACGCGATCCGCCGCGGCGCCAGCCGCCGCGATCTCCTGCAGATGCTGATGGCCGGCGGCCTTGCCGCTTCCGCCGGCAGCCTCGTACTGACGCGCGCCACCTCCGCGCTCGCGGCGACGCCCGTCAAGGGCGGCAACCTGAAGGCGGCCGGCTGGTCCTCCTCGACCGCCGATACGCTCGACCCGGCGAAGGCCTCGCTCTCGACGGACTATGTCCGCTGCTGCGCCTTCTACAACCGCCTGACCTTCCTGGACGGGGACGGCAAGCTGCAGATGGAGCTCGCCGAGAAATTCGAGACCAAGGACGCCAAGGTCTGGACCGTCACGCTCAAGAAGGGCGTCACCCGCTCACCGTCGAGATCACGCTCGCGGCGCCCAATGGCGACCTGCCGACCATCCTGTCGACGCACCATTTCATGATCATCGCCGACGGCACGACGAACTTCGCCAAGGCGAACGGCACCGGCGCCTTCACCTGCGAGAACTTCGAGCCCGGCGTGCGCTCGATCGCGGTCAGGAACAAGAACTACTTCAAGTCCGGCGGGGCGAACCTCGACTCCTTCGAGTTCTTCGCGATCACCGACGACACCGCGCGCGTCAATGCGCTGCTCTCGGGCGACATCCACCTCGCCGCGGCGATCAATCCGCGCTCGATGCGCCTGGTCGAGAGCCAGCCGAATGTCGTGCTGTCGAAGACCACGACCGGCAACTACACGAACCTCAACATGCGGCTGGACATGGCGCCTGGCGACAAGGCGGGTTTCGTCGAAGGCATGAAGTATCTGCTCAATCGCGAGCAGATCCAGAAGTCGGCGCTGCGCGGCCTCGCCGAGATCGCCAATGACCAGCCTGTTCCGCCGATGAACGTCTATCACAACAAGGACTTGAAGCCGAAGGCGTTCGATCCCGAGCGGGCCAAGTCCCTCTTCCAGAAGGCCGGCGTCCTCGGCCAGTCGATCCCGATCGTCGCCTCGGATGCCGCCGGCTCCTCGGTCGACATGGCCGTGCTCGTCCAGCAGGCCGGCAACGCGATCGGCATGAAGTTCGACATCCAGCGCGTTCCCTCGGACGGCTACTGGTCGAACTACTGGCTCAAGGCCCCGGTCCATTTCGGCAACATCAATCCGCGGCCGACGCCGGACATCCTGTTCTCGCTGCTCTATGCCTCCACGGCGCCGTGGAACGAGAGCCAGTACAAGTCGGAGAAGTTCGACAGGATGCTGCTCGAGGCACGCGGCTCGCTGGACGAGGCCAAGCGCAAGCAGATCTATGGCGAGATGCAGGTGATGGTCGCCGACGAGGCCGGCACCGCGATCCCGGTCTACATCTCGAATGTCGACGCGATCTCGAACAAGCTGAAGGGCCTGCTCGCGAACCCGCTCGGCGGCATGATGGGCTACGCCTTCGCCGAGTATGTCTGGCTCGAAGGCTAAAGCCCCGCTTCTCCCGCGGGCCGGGCGCGTGCGTCCGGCCCGCATTTCGTGTCACACTCCGCTCGGAGGTGTCAGCTGCGGGAGCGTCGATGAACCTTCACCTGTTGTCCCTGCTGGGCGGACGGCTGCTCGTCGCGCTGCTGACGCTGCTGATCGTCTCCTTCGTGGTGTTCTGCGCCACGCAGATCCTGCCCGGCGACGTGGCCGAGGTGCTGCTCGGCCAGGCAGCGACGCCTGAGGCCGTGGCGGGCTTGCGCGCGGCGATGCACCTGAACGACCCGGCGATCCTGCGCTTCTTCCGCTGGCTCGGCGGCATGCTGACGGGCGATCTCGGCATCTCCTACGCCAATAACCGGCCGATCGCGGAGCTCGTCGCCGGGCGCCTGGGCAACTCGCTGCAGCTCGCGGCGGCGACCGCGCTGTTTTCGGTACCGATCGCGCTCGCGCTCGGCATCACCTCCGCCATGCTGCGCGGCTCGCTTTACGACCGCTCGGTCACGATGGCGACGATCATGGTGATCTCGGTGCCGGAATTCATGATCGCCACCGCGGGCGTGCTGATCTTCGCCGTCTGGCTGAAATGGCTGCCGGCCTTGTCCTTCGCGCGGGACGTCCACTCCTTCGGCGAGATGCTGCGCATCTATGCGATGCCCGTCTTCACGCTGAGCTTCGTGATCTCGGCCCAGATGATCCGCATGTCCCGCGCCGCCGTCGTCGAGGCGCTCAACACGCCCTATGTCGAGATGGCGCAGCTCAAGGGCGCCTCGCGCCCGCGGGTCGTGCTGCGTCATGCGCTGCCCAACGCGCTCGGCCCCATCGTCAACGCCGTCGCGCTGTCGCTCTCCTATCTGCTCGGCGGCGTCATCATCGTCGAGACGATCTTCAACTATCCCGGCATCGCCAAGCTGATGGTCGACGCGGTGGCGACGCGGGACCTGCCGCTCATCCAGAGCTGCGCGATGATCTTCTGCGTCGTCTACCTGCTCCTGATCACGACGGCGGACGTCATCGCCATCCTGTCGAACCCGAAATTGCGCTGACCATGGCCATCGACGCAGCCAACACGACAACCGCCAGCCAGCGCCGCGCCGGGTATCGGTTCAACCTCACCGGCTGGATCAGCCTGATCGTCATCCTCGCCTGGGCGCTGATCGCGATCCTCGCGCCCTATGTCACGCCCCACGGCATCAGCGACATCGTCGACACCGACTATTTCGGCCCAATGAGCCTGCAGTTTCCGCTCGGCACCGACTATCTCGGGCGCGACATGCTCTCGCGCATCCTGTTCGGCGCGCGCTACACGGTCGGCATATCGCTGGCGGCCACGCTGATCGCCTGCAGCATCGGCGTCACGCTCGGCATGGCGGCGGCCGTGACCGGCGGCTGGTTCGATACGGCGCTGAGCCGCTTCATCGATGCGTTGAGCTCGATCCCCAGCAAGCTCTTCGCCCTCGTTGCCGTTGCCGGCGTCGGCTCCTCGATCCCCGTGCTGATGCTGATCCTCGGCATCATCTACACGCCCGGCTCCTATCGCTTCGCCCGGGCGCTGGCGGTCAACGTCAACACCGCGGATTTCGTCACGGTGGCGCGCCTTCGCGGCGAGAAGCTGAGCTACCTGATCCGCGCCGAAATCCTGCCGAACATCATCGGCCCGGTGCTGGCCGATGTCGGCCTGCGTTTCGTCTTCATCGTGCTGCTCCTGTCCGGCCTGTCCTTCCTCGGCCTTGGCGTGCAGCCGCCCGAGGCGGATTGGGGTTCGCTGGTGCGCGAGAATATCGGCGGCCTGCCCTTCGGCTCGCCGGCCGTGATGGCGCCCTCCTTCGCCATCGCCAGCCTGACGATCGCGGTGAACATGCTGATCGACAACCTGCCGCAGAAGATCCGCGACCGGAGCGAATGATGAGTCCTCTCGTCGAAATCCGGGACCTCAAGGTCGAGGCCACCACCGATGCCGGCCGGCGCGTCGAGATCATCAAGGGCGTCGATTTCGACATCGCCGCAGGCGAGATCGTCGCCCTGATCGGCGAGAGCGGCTCGGGCAAGACCACGATCGCGCTGACCCTGCTCGGCTATGCCCGGACCGGCTGCCGCATCACCGGCGGCAGCGTCTCCATCGCCGGCCGTGACATGGCGCGCCTCTCCGAGGCCGAGCGGGCGAAGGTCCGCGGGGTCGATGTCGCCTACGTGCCGCAGAGCGCGGCCGCCGCCTYCAATCCGGCGCAGCGCATCATGGATCAGGTGATCGAGATCACCCGCATCCACCGGCTGATGCCGCGCCCCGCCGCCGAGGCCAAGGCCATCGAGCTGTTCAAGGCGCTCTCGCTGCCCGCCCCGGAGACGATCGGCTCGCGCTATCCACACCAGGTCTCGGGCGGCCAGTTGCAGCGCCTCTCGGCCGCGATGGCGCTGATCGGCGATCCGAAGGTCGTGATCTTCGACGAGCCGACAACCGCGCTCGACGTCACCACCCAGATCGAGGTGCTGCGCGCCTTCAAATCGGTGATGCGGCAAAGCCGGATGGCCGGCGTCTATGTCTCGCACGACCTTGCCGTCGTCGCCCAGATCGCCGACCGTATCGTCGTGCTGAAGGGCGGCGAGATCCAGGAGATCGGCACGACCGAACAGATCCTGTCCGCGCCGAAGCATCCCTATACGCGCGAATTGCTGGCGGCCTTCTCGCCCGTCGCCCGCGTCGCAGCGCAGGCGGCCGCCACGGCAAGCCCGCCGCCGCAGCCGGTCCTCGAGCTCGACGCCGTCAGTGCGGGCTACGGTCGATTGCAGCCGGACGGCAAGCCGCTGATGCTCGCGGTCGACGCCGTCAGCTTCAAGCTGGAACGGGGCCGCAATCTCGGCGTCATCGGCGAGTCCGGCTGCGGCAAGTCGACCCTCGCCCGGACCATCGCCGGCATCCTGCCGCCCTCCTCCGGCCATATCCGCTTCGACGGACGGCCGATGGCTCCCCTGGCGCGCGACCGCACGCCGGAAGAGCTGCGCAAGCTCCAGATCGTATTCCAGTCGGCCGACACCGCGCTCAACCCGGCGCAATCGATCGAGGACATCCTCGGCCGTCCCCTCGCCTTCTATCACGGCCTGCGTGGGCCGGCCCGCGACGCGCGCATCGACCGCCTGCTCGATCTCGTGCACCTGCCGCGCGCCCTGAAGCACCGGCTGCCGGGCGAGCTCTCCGGCGGGCAGAAGCAGCGCGTCAACCTGGCGCGCGCGCTCGCGGCCGACCCCGAGCTCGTGCTCTGCGACGAAATCACCTCKGCGCTCGATACGGTCGTCGCTGCGGCGATCATCGAGCTGCTGAAAGAGCTGCAGCGCGAGCTCGGCCTGTCCTATCTCTTCATCAGCCATGACCTGACGACGGTGCAGGCGATCTGCGACGAGGTCGCGGTGATGTATCGCGGCGTAAAGGTCGAGCAGTTGCCGGCCGATCAGGTCGGCAAGGCCGSCGGCCACCCCTATGCGCGGCTGCTGATGTCCTCGGTGCCCAAGCTCGACCCATCCTGGCTCGACACGCTCGAGCGCGATCCGGAGCTCGTCGCCGCCTTCTCGAAGCGCTGAGCTCGCCTCAGCTCGTCGCCGTGACCGGAAACAGGCTCGTCAGCGGCATGTGCGGTTTGACGATGGGCGACTTCAGCACGACGAAGCTGAAATACTTGTCGATGCCGATATCGAGGTCGATCAGCCGCTCCATCAGCGTCTGGTACTCGATGATGCCGCTGGTCACGAATTTCACGAGATAATCGTAGCCGCCCGAGACGAGGTGGCATTCGATGACCTGGTCGAGCTTCTCGATGGCCGCCAGRAACCGCGCGAAATCGACCTGGCGGTGGTTCTTCAGCGTCACCTCGGTGAAGACCGTCAGCGTCTGGCCGAGCTTGCCGATATTGATCCGGGCGGAATAGCCGGTGATGTAGCCTTCCTGCTGCAGCTTCTTGACGCGCATCAGGCAGGGGCTCGGCGAGAGGTTCACCAGCTCCGCCAGCTCGACATTGGTGA
>NZ_JBFRDQ010000222.1:0-6454 GCF_052113865.1 Allobosea sp. TAB14
GGGCATAGGTCCGCAGGTCGGCGCC
This sequence comes from Allobosea sp. TAB14, assembly GCF_052113865.1. NCBI lineage: Bacteria > Pseudomonadati > Pseudomonadota > Alphaproteobacteria > Hyphomicrobiales > Alloboseaceae > Allobosea > Allobosea sp. TAB14. The sequence goes on from NZ_JBFRDQ010000222.1 coordinate 26, forward strand.
GCCAATGGCGACAAGATGGATCGACAGGTGGCCCAGCTTCTTCACCACGCGGCCACCGGGCACCTCCTCGTAAGCCCAGCCATTGCTGAAGACGCGGTCGATCCAGCCTTTGAGCAAGCCGGGAAAAGACCACCAATAGACGGGATACACCAGGACGAGCGCATCGGCCCGGCCCAGGCGCGCCTGCTCGGCCAGAACGGCGGCATCTGCAGGCGCCTGCCTGAGATGGGCTGTGACGTCGCTCTCTTTGAAGCGGGGGTCGAAACCCTCAGCCGAAAGATCGGCGATCTCGCTGGAATGGCCGGTCTCGCCAATCCCATCGGCAATCCGCCTGGCCACGGCGTGCACCAGCGATTGGGGCAAGGGATGAGAGACAACGATGAGGCTGTGCATGACCGATCTCCGAAAGCGATTGCGCATCCGCCATCGCGCTTATATACTTTTAGTAAGTTACCAATGGTATATTAAATGTCAACCTCCCACCCACCTGCCCGCGCCGATGCGGGCCCCACCGCGGTGCGGCAGCGGCTGACGCGCGACGAGCGCTACCGCCAATTGATCGACGTCGCCTGGCGCCTCGTGCGTCGGGATGGGACCGATGCGTTGAGCCTCGGCCGTCTGAGCGAAGAGGCCGGCGTGACCAAGCCCGTCGTCTACGATCATTTCGGCACGCGGGCGGGCCTCTTGGCGGCGCTCTACCGCGAATACGATCAACGCCAGACCGCGCTGATGGACGAGGCGCTCGCGAACAGCCCCGAATTGCTCGATGCGCGCGCCGGCGTGATCGCCGCCTGCTACGTCGATTGCGTCCTCACTCAAGGGCGGGAGATTCCGGGCGTCACGGCTGCGCTTGCCGGCTCGCCGGAGCTCGACCAGCTCAAGCGCGGCTATAGCGCGATCTTCATCGGAAAGTGCCGAGCGGCGCTCCAGCCCTTCGCCGACATTGCGATCCCGGCCGCTGCGTTTTGGGGGGTGCTCGGAGCAGCCGAGGCACTCTCGGGCGCTGCCGCGGCCAACGAGATTTCGCGAGAGGAAGCGCAGGCGGAACTGCTCGACGTCATTCTGACGACCGTCAGACGACACCGGACAGCGGGGGCCATCGCCGCACGAGGGTGACCGGCAAGGCAGCGAGCCCTGACGGTGCGCTTCCCCCCGCTTAATTCAGCCGGCGTCAGTCCTTGCGCGCCACCTGCGCCTGTTCGAAGGTCGCCATGCCCGAATGGATCGCAGCGGCGGCCTTGACGAGGCCCGCTGCCAGCGCAGCGCCCGAGCCCTCGCCGAGGCGCATGTCGAGCGCCAGCAGCGGCACCTTGCCGAGCCGGGCCAGCACCTCGGCATGGGCGCCCTCGGTCGAGAGATGCCCGGCCAGGCAATGGTCGATGGCCGAGGGCTCGATGGCGTGCAGGATCGCGGCGGCAGCGGTGACGACATAGCCGTCGAGGATCACCGGGATGCGCTGCGAGCGCGCGGCGATGATAGCGCCACAGATCGCCGCGATCTCGCGCCCGCCGAGGCGGCGCAGCACTTCGAGCGGGTCCTTGAGATGGGCGCGGTGCAGGGCCAGGCCCTTCTCCACGGCCGCGACCTTGCGCTTGAAGCCCTCATCGTCGATGCCGGTGCCGCGCCCGCACCAGCGAGCCACGTCACCGCCATAGAGCGCSGCATAGATCGCCGCSGCYGASGTGGTGTTGCCGATGCCCATCTCGCCGAGGCAGAGCAGATCGGCSCCKCCGGCSAGCGCCTCCATGCCGAAAGCCATGGTCGCGACACAGGCGCGCTCGTCGAGCGCATCGGTCTGGGTGAAGTCGCCGGTCGGCAGGTCGAGCGCGAGGTCGAAGACCTTGAAGCCGAGATCATAGGCCGCGCAGATCTGGTTGATCGCCGCGCCGCCGGCGGCGAAATTCTCCAGCATCTGGCGCGTCACCGCCTGCGGATAGGCCGAGACGCCCTGCGCCACCACGCCATGGTTGCCGGCGAAGACGCAGACCAGCGGGCGCCGCACCTCGGGCGGGGCCTTGCCCTGCCAGGCGGCGAGCCATTCGGCGATCTCCTCCATGCGGCCGAGGCTGCCCGCCGGCTTGGTGAGGTTGGCGTCGCGGGCGCGCACCGCATTCGCCGCCGCCATGTCGGGGCCGGGCATCGCGGCGATGAGCTCGCGGATATCGTCGAAGGGCAAACCGGAAGCGGACATGAGATCAAATCCATCACGCGGGAGCCGCAGCAGCGCATCGGCATGGCGGCAAGGTTGACGCTGCTGCTATAGGCTCGGCAGGTGGAAGACAATCGACGGGAGCGCGAAGCCGGCATGGCGGAAGCGGAAACCAGCGCGGAGCCGATGCAGGACAGCCCGCCGATCTGGCCGGGCTGGCTTGTGGCGACCGCGATCTGCATCCGCTTCTATTCGCGCCTGCCCGTGCCCCGGCTGCCGGGCGAAGGCGATCTGCACGGCATTCCCGATTTCAGGCTGGTGCCACGCGCCCTGCCCTTAGCGGCGCTGGCGATCGCGCTGCCGGCGGCGCTCGTCACCCTGGTCGGGGGGCTGGCGGGCCTCAGCGGGATGGTCGTCGCGGCGCTCGCCCTGACTGCGCTGGCGCTGAGCACCGGCGCCTTCCATGAGGACGGGCTCGCCGACAGCGCCGACGGGCTGTTCGGCGGGCACACGGTCGAGCGCCGGCTGGAGATCATGAAGGACAGCCGCATCGGCTCCTATGGCGCGATGGCGCTGGGGCTGTCGCTGCTGCTACGCGCGAGCCTGATCGCAGGGATGCTCGACCATGCCGGCGCCTGGGGTACTGCGGCGGCGGTGCTCGTCGCAGCGCCGTGGTCACGCGCGGAAGGCCTGCTCCTGCTTGCGACCCAGCCTCCGGCGCGCAGCGGCGGCGCCTCGGCGGCGGTCGGCCAGCCCAGCCTCGCCACGGCGCGGATCGCGCTGGGCTTGAGCCTTATCGGGGCGACCGGAATCGCGCTTGCCGCACATCTCCCGCTGGCCGGATTGCTGGCCGGCTTCGCGCTGGCGCATGGGGCGGCAGCGGTGTTGGCCCGGCTGGCGCGCCGACTGATCGGCGGGCAGACCGGCGATATCGTCGGCGCCGTCCAGCAGCTTGCCGAGATCGCAATCTATCTCGGGCTTGCGCTCGCGCTGGGGTGGGCGGGGCGATGACCGGCGCCTCGACGCCCTGCATCAAGGTTTGCGTCATCGACCCGGCGAGCGGGCTCTGCGAGGGCTGCGGACGCACGCTCGACGAAATCGCGCAGTGGTCGGGCCTCAGCGAGGCCGAGCGACTGGCGATCATGGCGGTGCTGCCGGAGCGGCTGCAGGAGCGGGAGCCGGCGATTGAAGCTGAACGGCCGCAGCTCGTCATTGCGAGCGCAGCGAAGCAATCCAGGAGGACCGGGTGAGACGTTCAGCCCAATCCCCCTGGATTGCGTCGTCGCTTCGCTCCTCGCAATGACGAGTGCGGCGCCGGGCGGGCTTATTCTGGCCCTGCCGCCACCGCCGCCAGCGCATCGCCGGTCAGGCGATAAAAGATCTTCTTCGTCTGTGCGACTGCGCCAAGGCTCTCGTAGAAGCGCAGCAGGGCCGGATCGTCGGCGTCGGCGGTCCAGTCGAGGCGTCTGTGGCCGCGCTCCAGCGCCAGCGCCGCGAGAGCCTGCATCAGTGCGCGGCCGAGCCCTTTGCCGCGGGCGGCATCGGCAACATAGATTTCCTTCAGGAAGAAGCCGGATTTCAGCCCCGGGCCCGGATAGAGGTTGCAGGCCGAGGCGAAGCCCAGGATGGCCTCCCCCTTCACCGCGACGAGGATGTCCACGCCGGCCGGGAGAGCGGCAAGGTCAGCGCGTATCTCMGCCACCGGCGGGCACGGCACCCGGTAGTGCCCCTGCATCTCGACCATCAATGCAGCCAGCGCCGGATGATCGGCGGTTTGCAGCAGGCGGATCACCGGCTCGCTCATCCCTCGCCCTCGCGCCGCTTCAGTGGAGCAGAGACCAGATGAAGCGCCCGGCGACGACGAGCAGGAACAGGCCGAAGGCCACCTCCAGCCGGCGCTTCGAGAGCCGGTGCGCCAGCCGGGCTCCGATCGGCGCCGTCCAGATCGAGGTCGGGATGAACAGGATCATGCCAAGCAGCGAGACGTAGCCGAGAGAGAACGGCGGCAGGATGTCCATCTTCGGCCAGCCGGCATAGATGAAGCCGAGCGCGCCGGGGATCGAGATCAGCACGCCCAGGCCGGAGGAGGTCGCGACCGCCTGGTGGATCGGGCGGCCGTAGAAGGTCATGAACAGGCTGGAGAGCTGGCCGCCGCCGATGCCCATCAGCGAGGAGAGCACGCCGATGACGCCGCCATAGGCGACCATCAGCGGCTTGCCCGGCATCTCCTCGCCGAATTTCCAGCGATCCGCCGCGAAGAGCAGGCGGATGGCGGAGATCGTCGCGACGACGACGAAGACGATCTTGAAGAGATCGGCCGGCGCGTAGCRCGCGATATAACTGCCGACGAGGACGCCGAGCACCACCGGCACGGCCCAGACCTTGAGGATCGAGAGATCGACCAGCCCCTTGGCGCGGTGAGCGTTGAAGGAGCGGATCGAGGTCGGGATGATGAYSGCGAGCGAKGTGCCGACGCWRAGCGGCATSCGSACCTCCTCCGGCACGCCGATGACGCGGAAGACCTCGTAGAGCACCGGCACGATGACCGCGCCRCCGCCGACGCCGAAGACGCCGGCGAGCAACCCCGTCACGGCCCCCGCCAGCACGAGCGAGACGGCGAGGAAGACGAGATCGCCGATGGGAATGCCTGCGAGCATGGAGAGGGTTCCGGTGGGCCAGCCCTTCCCCTCTCCGCGATTTCGTCAGCCGGGGCAAGGGCTTCCGGACAGCCCTGTCATGTGCTGCCCGGTGTCCTGGCCCTGGCGGCGGAGCGCGGCGCCGGGCTCAGGCGTCCAGCAAGGTGGTGAAACCGCCATAGACCATGCGCTGGCCGTCGAACGGCATGGGCATGTCGTTCATCCGCGCATCCTGCCTGATCTTGTCCCAGGCCTCGTCGCGGGCCCCCTTGGATGCCCATTCGACCCAGCCGAACACGACAGCCTCGCCGTCCTTGGCCTTCACCGCGCCCTTGAAATCCGTGACCTTACCGTCCGGCACGTCGTCACCCCACGCATCGACGACGCGCCGCGCGCCGTGATCCGTGAACAGCGCGGAGAGCCCCGCCGCATAGTCGCGGAAATCCGCCTTGCGCTCCTGCGGCACGGCGATCAGCACGCCATCGATATAACCCGCCGTCCCGCCTTCGCCGTCATCGACGAGCGCGTCGAAGCCGCCCATGATCATGCGCTTGCCGTCGAAAGGCATCGACTGCCCCATCGACGCCATGCGCGGATCGCTCATCATCTTCGCATTGGCCGCGTCGCGCGTCTTCCGGTCGGGATATTCGAACCAGGAGAAGACCACGACCTCGTCGGGCGTCGCCTTCACSGCGCCCTTGAAGTCGGTGACCTTGCCGTCCGGCACCTCGTCGCCCCAGGCCTCGACCATGCGGGTGACGCCGAACTCCTTGAAAAGCGGCAGCGCCTCCTTCGCATGCTTGCGGTAGACATCCTTGTTGGCGGCGGGAACCGCGACCACGAAACCTTCGACATAAGCCATCTGTGCATTCTCCTCTTGAATGGCGCCGGCCCATCCGGCGCCATATAGGTTGATATCAACTCAGATTCAGTATCGGTGGCACATTTGCGCCCGCCTCAACCGCAGCGGGAACCGACCGCTCGAGACGGGCGCAGCGCGGCACGCGACGGCTCGTGCGATACGATCCTGTGTTCCATCGTCTCCTCTCCTCCGCTGGCGCCGGTTCGGCATCGGCGGCGGCGCTCCTCGCTTGCGCCGGATACGGATGAGCGAGGCTCGCCTTGACCTCAGGCGAAGAAGGCCTCCAGCTTGACCATCGAGCCCGTCCAGCCATGGGTGTGGCCGCGAACGGAGGCATCATCGAACAGCTTCTCGTGAAGGAGTGTCAGGATCGTGCCGTCGCCATCCGGCTTCAACGTAACGGTCACGCGCGAGACTCGTTCCGGCGTCGTCACCCAGGACCAGCTGAAAACGAGGCGCTCGTTCTCGACCACCTCGAGATAGCGGCCGGAGACCTCGTGGCGCGTGCCATTATCCTCCAGCATGACGACCCGGTAGGCGCCGTCGACATGGGGATCGATCTCGGCCTCTTGCGCCACCACGTTTTCCGGCCCGAACCAGCGGACCAGCAATTCGGGATCGGTCCAGGCCTGGTAGACCTCCGCCGGGCTCGCATTCAGCCGGCGTTTCATCGTGAGGCTCGGTGTCACCGGCTGATGCATGCCTTCTCCCAGCCTCTCGTCAATCTCGCCCCTGGCGCCGCGCATCCAGCAGCGCGGCCAGAGCATCGAGCCGTTCAGTCC
>NZ_JBFRDQ010000223.1:0-6421 GCF_052113865.1 Allobosea sp. TAB14
GTTCCTCTTGCAACATCGAGCACCCAGCCGACAGAAGCGAGGCTGGACCCCTTTTCTTTTTACCCTTCTCATCGGAGGGCAGCACGATGCCTTCCGCGTGCAGGGCCGGGAAGGCGGCCGAGACGAACCCGGAACGGGGTAGCACCCAGCCGCTCAACGAATCCTTTCGGGACATGGAATTGGAATACCCAGCTCGAAGGCCGGCGCCAGAGGTGCCCCATGGCGTGTCGAAACCTGTGTCGCGGACAGGTTTGGCCGAGGGTTATTTCTCAATGATATCAATGAGATAGAGGTGGCGGAGACGGAGGGATTCGAACCCTCGATACCCTTGTGGGGTATGCTCATTTAGCAAACGAGTGCCTTCAGCCTCTCGGCCACGTCTCCAGCGCAAGGCTCTATGCCCGATCGTGACGCCGTTTGACAAGCCTCGCCGGCCACTTTGCACCAAGGATAATTCTCCTGGTCGACAGGGGCGGGCGATCACTCCCTTCACACGGGAGGGGATATGGCTGCGCAGGAGCGACGGAAGCACTCCCTTGGTAAGGGATAGGTCGAGCCGGGCGATCTCCCGGAAAGGCCGGTATGCATCGGCTCGCCTTGCTCTCCGAGGCCCAGCTCACTAGATTGAGCGTGTCCGTTGGGGTGCCGAGAGGCTGAGAGGCGTGGCTCACGCCAACCCATCGTACCTGATCCGGGTAATGCCGGCGAAGGGAACGGTCCTCGGCTCGCAGTTCTCTGCATCGCGCCTCCGGCCGTTGCCTTCCCGGGAGCATGGGAAGCGCATGGCACAATTGCCGCATCGGCCAAGCCAGACCACCGTCGCGATCGTCGGCGCCGGCGTCGTCGGCCTCGCCTGCGCCGTCGAGTTGCTCGACAGGGGCGCGGCCGTCGTCATCCATGAGCGCGGTCCGCGCATCGGCGCCGAGGCCTGCTCCTGGTATGCCGGCGGCATGCTGGCGCCCTGGTGCGAGGGCGAGAGCGCCGAGGAGCCGGTGGTGCGGCTTGGGCAGGAGGCGGCCGGCTGGTGGGAGCGGCATACGGGTGAGGTCGTGCGACAGGGCACGCTCGTCGTCGCGCCGAGCCGGGATCGTTCGGAGTTGCGCCGCTTCGGCCAGCGCACCAGCCATTTCGAGGAGATCGACGGCGAGGCGATCGCGCGGCTGGAGCCCGATCTCGTCGGGCGCTTCGGGCGCGGGCTGTTCTTCGCGGCGGAGGCGCATCTCGATCCGCGCCGGGCGATCAAGGCCCTGGGTGACAAGGTTCTCGCGCAAGGCGGGACGATCCATTTCGAGAGCCCGGTCGAGCCGGCCGAGCTCGACGCCGACATCGTGCTCGATTGCCGCGGGCTTGCGGCCCGCGACGTCCTGCCCGATTTGCGCGGCGTCAAGGGCGAGATGCTGATCCTGAAGAGCGACGAGATTGCGCTGTCGCGTCCGGTCCGGCTGCTGCACCCGCGCATTCCGCTCTATATCGTGCCGCGTGCGGACGGGCATTTCATGGTCGGCGCGACCATGATCGAGAGCGGCGCGCGCCGGCGCATCTCGGCCCGCTCCATGCTCGAGCTGCTCGGCGCGGCCTATGCGCTGCATCCGGCCTTCGGCGAGGCCGAGATCGTCGAGATCGGCACCGATGCCCGCCCGGCCTTTCCCGACAACCTGCCGCGGCTGACGCGCCGGGGCCGGGTGATCCATGTCAACGGGCTCTACCGCCACGGCTTCCTGCTCAGCCCCGCCATGGCGCGGATGGCGGCCGATGCCGTATTGAACCCGCAATCCCGACCGGAGATGCTGCATGACCTTGCTGCTTAACGGCGCGCCCCAGGACATCGCGGGCAAGACGCTGGCCGAGGCGCTGGCCGAGCTCGGCTATGCCGGCCGGATCGTCGCCACCGCTGTGAACGGCGAATTCGTCCCGGCCCGCAAGCGCGCCGAGACCGCACTCAACGACGGCGACCGCATCGAGGTCGTCGCGCCGATGCAGGGAGGTTGAGATGGCGTCCTTCTACGGTTTCGAGCCGCAAAATCCGCTTTTCCTCGGCACGGCGCAATATCCGTCGCCCGCCATCCTGGCCGAGGCGGTCAGGCGTTCGGGCGCCGAGGTGGTCACCGTCTCGCTGCGCCGGGAATCGGCCGGCGGCGGGGCAGGGCAGGCGTTCTGGACATTGATCCGCGAGCTCGGCGTCAAGGTGCTGCCCAACACCGCCGGTTGCCACTCGGTGAAGGAGGCCGTGACGACGGCCCAGATGGCGCGCGAGGTCTTCGGTACGGACTGGATCAAGCTCGAGGTCATCGGCGAGGACGACACGCTCCAGCCGGACGTGATCGCCCTGGTCGAGGCGGCCCGCATCCTTTCCGATGACGGCTTCAAGGTCTTTCCCTACACGACCGAGGACATCGTCGTCGGTGGCCGCCTGCTCGATGCCGGCTGCGAGGTGCTGATGCCCTGGGGCGCGCCGATCGGCTCCGGCCGGGGCCTCAACAACCCCTATGGCTTGCGCACCATGCGCCAGCATTTCCCGGACATCCCGCTCGTCGTCGATGCCGGCATCGGCCTGCCGTCCCACGCCGCTCAGGCGATCGAGATGGGCTATGACGGCATCCTGCTCAACACCGCCGTCGCCAAGGCCGGCGATCCCGCCGCGATGGCGGAAGCCTTCGCGCTGGCCATCCGTGCCGGCCGGCTCGCCTTCGGCGCGCAACCGATCGAGGCGCGCGACATGGCCGCTCCCTCCACGCCCGTCATGGGCAAAGCCTTCCTGGCCTGAAAGACGTATTCCGCATGAAGCTCGATCCATTCTACCCGATCTTCGACAGCGCCGACTGGATCGCGCGGATGCTGCCGCTCGGCATGAAGCTGGTGCAGCTGCGCGTGAAGGACCGGCCGGAGCCGGAGGTCGCCCGCGAGATCGCCCGCGCGAAGCGGCTCTGCGCCGAGGCCGGCTGCGTGCTCGTCGTCAACGATTACTGGAAGCTCGCGATCGGGGAAGGTTGCGACTGGCTGCATCTTGGACAGGAAGACCTCGACACCGCCGATCTCGGCGCGATCCGGAAAGCCGGCCTGAAGCTCGGCGTCAGCAGCCATGACGAGGCGGAACTCGAGCGTGCGCTGGATATGCAGCCGGACTATGTCGCGCTCGGGCCGGTCTATCCGACGATCCTGAAGCAGATGCGTTTCGGCCCGCAGGGGCTGGAGCGTCTTGGCGAATGGAAGCGCCGCATCGGCGCCCTGCCATTGGTCGGCATTGGCGGCATCTCGCTGGAGCGGGCCCCGGGCGTCTTCGAGGCTGGCGCCGACATCGTCGCGGCGGTGACGGACATCACGCTCAATGCCGATCCCGAGGCGCGGCTGAAGGCGTGGGTCGCGGCGACGCGCGGGCGCCTTTCTCCCGCTTCCTGAACGCCGTCATCCCGGATCAGCGCAGCTTCGCCCGGGATGACAACCAGCGATGTCGCTGGCGAGCCTCAGCTCTCGGCGTCCGCCGACATCGCATGCCCGTCGACATGGCCGAGGCTGCGCTCGGGGTCGAGCCGGTCGCGGACGCGCTGCTTCAGCACCTTGGAGTCGGGGAAGCCGCCATCGGTCTTGCGGTCCCAGATCAGCTCGCCATCATAGGTGATCTGGAAGATGCCGCCGGTGCGCGGGATCAGCGCGACCTCGCCAAGATCCTGCCCGAAGGTCGAGAGCAGCTCCTGGCCGAGCCAGGCCGAGCGCAGCATCCAGTTGCACATCGAGCAATAGGTGATGGCGATGCGGGGAGCGGGCTTGGTTTCGGTCATGGCGGAGCACCGTGGCAAGGAATGTCGCCCCCGACATCCCGCTTCCGCTGCCGCGATGCAAGCCCGAAAGCGGCATGGCGGCTGCGCTCGGAGCCGGAGCCTATCAGCCCGCCACCGTGCTCAGGCTGCGTGAGGGATAGCGCAAGGTCACGTCGAAGGGGTTGAGCTTGGCGCCGAGCTCGTCGGCCTCGCCCCGCAGGATGGCGACGACGCTGGGCAGCCGGTCCTCGCGCAGCCGCTCGGCCAGCGTGCCGACGCTCAGCGCCGCGACGACGCGCCGCTGCGCATCGAAGACCGGCACGGCGACGCCGGCCATGCCGGGGATGAGGCCGGTGTTGAGATTGACCCAGCCTTGCGCCCTTGCGGCCTCGATCGCGCAGCGCAGCGCCGGCTCGTCGATGAAGCCGCGGTCGAGCAGGCGGGGCATGTTGAAGCGGATCACCGCTTCGCGCTCGGCGTCCGGCAGATGCGCCAGCATGGCGAGGCTGCCCTGGCCGATGCCGAGCGGGACCTTGCCGCCGATGTCGCCGGTGAAGGAGCGGATCGGGAAGGGGCCCTCAATCCGATCGAGGCAGACCGCGTCATAGCCGTTGCGGACCAGCAGGAAGATCGTGTCACCGAGCGTGGCCGAGAGCCTGAGCAGGGTCGGGCGGGCAAGTTCGCGCAAGCCGCAGGCCTGCCCGGCGCGGGCCGCCAGCACGAAGAAGTCGAGTGCCAGCCGATAGCGTTTGCCGCCGCTGGCCTGCTCGACGAAGCCCTCCGCCATCAGGTCGCGCAGCGCCCGATGGGCCGTCGGCTGCCCGCAGCGGGCGGCATCCGCGATGTCCTTCAGCCGCATGCCGCCGCTCTCGCCATCGGCGAGGACGCGCAGCAGGCCGAGCGCGCGGCGCAGCGACGACAGCGGTTCGGGCGAGGCTTCCATCATCGAAATCCTGATGCCTAGATCTGGATCAAAATTCCATATAACGGAATTTAGTCAATAAAAATTCTCTAATGCGGAATTCAAGATTGACGAAATTGTGTCGGCCTCGCTTTCGTAGCGGCATCGCAGTCCGGCTTTCCGGCTAAGGGAAAGCCCACCGATCGAGGTGCCGATGGGCTTTCTGACGCTGCAATCGTTGAGCAAGATCTTCGGCGACTTCACCGCCGTCCGCGATGTCGACCTCAGCGTCGCCCAGGGCGAATTCGTCTCGCTGCTCGGCCCTTCCGGCTGCGGCAAGACCACGACGCTGCAGATGATCGCCGGCCTCGTCGAGCCGACCAAGGGCGCGATCACCCTCGACGGACGCGACATCACCCGCGAGAAGCCGAGCCGCCGCGGCCTCGGCATCGTCTTTCAGAGCTATGCGCTCTTTCCGCATATGACGGTGGCCGAGAACGTCGCCTTCGGCCTGGAGATGCGCAAGGTCGCGAGGCCTGAGCGCGACCGGCGCGTCAGCGAGATGCTCGGCCTCGTCCATCTCGCCTCTTTTGCCGAGCGCTATCCGCGCCAGCTTTCGGGCGGCCAGCGCCAGCGCGTCGCCATTGCCCGCGCCCTCGTCATCCAACCGCCCGTGCTGCTGCTCGACGAGCCGCTCTCGAACCTCGACGCCAAGCTGCGCGAGGAGATGCAGTTCGAATTGCGCCGCATCCAGCGCAGCGTCGGCACCACCACCATCATGGTCACGCATGACCAGGCCGAGGCGCTCTCGATCAGCGACCGTGTCGTCGTGATGGAGCAGGGCCGCATGACCCAGATCGATGCGCCCTATCGCCTCTATGWGCGCCCGGCGACGGCCTTCATCTCCTCCTTCGTCGGCAAGATGAACCGCATCGAGGCGGTCTGGCGCGGCGGACGGGCCGAGGCCGCGGGGCTTGGCCTTCCATCCGAGGCGGCGAGCCTGCCGGACGGGGCCTCCATCGGCGTCGCGGTCCGGCCGGAGAAGATCCTGCTCGGCGCGGCCGGGCAGGGGCTGTTCGATGGCACGGTCACGAGCCGCTTCTTCCTCGGCAGCTACTGGCTGTTCAATGTCGAGACGCCGGTCGGAAACGTCGTCGTCTCCCTGCCCAATCAGGGCGCAGAGCCGGTGGCGGAGGGCGCGCTCGTCTCGCTCGGCTGGCCGCCCGAAAGCGCATCGATCGTGGCGGCCGCGGCGGGAGCGGCGGCATGAAGTCCCGCGCGCTGACGCCCTGGCTTCTGGTCTCGCCGGCGACGCTGCTGTTCCTCGGGCTGGTGATCCTGCCGCTCATCCTGACGGTGATCCTGTCCTTCCACGTCTACGATCACACCACCGGCATCCAGGACAGCTTCACCGTCGAGCATTATGTCCGGGTCGTCACCGACGACTACTACCTCGCGATCTTCTGGCGCACGCTCAGGCTCGCCTTCCTCACGACACTGATCTGCGCCGTGATCGGCGCGCCGGAGGCTTATGTGCTCTCGCGCATGGGCGATCCCTGGCGCTCGATCTTCCTGCTGGTGATCATCGGACCGCTGTTGGTCTCTGTCGTGGTGCGCGCCTTCGGCTGGAGCATGCTGCTGGGCTCGACCGGGCTGGTGAACCAGAGCCTGCGCGCGCTCGGCTTCGACAGCGTGAGATTGCTCTACACCGAGACGGCGATCGTGATCGCGCTCGTCCACGTCATGCTGCCCTTCATGGTCATCC
>NZ_JBFRDQ010000224.1:0-6284 GCF_052113865.1 Allobosea sp. TAB14
TCTTCACTCTTCACCCCGCGTCGGCCCGAATACGCTTGAGTGCTACACTGACGTATTGCGGTGCGGCACAGAGCTTGATCCTGTCATGGGCGGAGCCGTCCGCAGTCCGCAAGCGGACGCTCCCAATGTCCAGAGAGGGTCGTTAGCGGACATCAAATTGCCCCGTCAGCTTCGGCTGGCGGGGCCATTTTTTTGTCTGGTACCCCGCTTGCGAGCGGCGCCGTCGCACCTAGATTTTTCATTGCAACTCCAATTTTTGGGGAAGGAGCCATGCCTTTTTCATCGTTGACGGACCCGGCGGATCTCGCCCGGGCTTATGCCGCGTTGGAAGCTGTATGGAGCGAGGTGAAGTCGACTATTCCCGAGCAGGAGCACGATAAGGAGCGGCGGAGGATTGCCTATCTCGTCGCGGGATTTGCGCCGATCGCGCTCGACGAGGAAGACCTCAAGCAAAATGTCTTGCTACACATTCGACAGGATGCCTTGGCCTGAGGGCGCCATCAAGCACTGCCCGGTCTCGCTTCGGCCGGGGCCGGGCAATTTTCGTTTCAAGCTGCCTGATGGTCTCGGGTGGCCCTGTCCTCAACGTATTGGCGGCGCGTCGCCGCGGTGTTGGGAAGACCACGTTCAGCTAGCCACGCCATGAATTCCTCGGGGCGAACAGTGACAATCYGAAGCGCTCGTCCCCGGGCCAGCCAAGCGTTCATCACGGCTATGGCATTGGCATGCCAGGCCTCATAATCGCGCGGCATCTCGTCCTGATCCTGAGCGAGATCCCAAAGAGTATCGAAGTCCTCTCGCTCATACCAAGGCAATGCGACCGTGTAGGACTCGACTGTCGGTTTCATGTCCGCTCCAAACTCCGGGATCGATCTCCGCGTGACTCAAATGCAGGAAGTCAATTCCAGCAGGCTACCCCGCCCGTCGGGCGCGATCCAGAAAAAACCAGATTAATCAGCATGTTAACCCGCTCATTCAGGCTCGACCGAGAAAGATCCTCCAAACAAGTTTCTTGAAACAAAATGGCATGTGGCGCATTTTACCCATAGAACGACTGTTGGGGTGAATGAGTAACCGCCATGACAGAGACCACCGGGAAGGGCAATGAACTGGCGCGCGGTGAGCGCCTTCAGATCATGATCGATCAGGAAGAGCTGCAGGCTCTGGAGGATTTCCGTTTTGACAATCGGATGCCCAGCCGTGCCGCGGCGATCAGGGAGCTCCTGCGCCGCGGTTTGGCCGCGACGGGCTACGACCTCGATGGCAAGCGAAGAGCTTCGAGCGAATATGGCGTGACCCGCAGCTCATCGAATGGCCAAGGCGAGGCGGGATTGTCTGAGGATTGAATCCCGCGGCTGCCAGAACGGTACATCAACCGACGTCGACAGGCGGTCGAGGCGTCAGGACGATTGCCGGTGTCATGGCGGCATAGATTGCCAAAATGACCAGGATTGCGGCGACTGCCAGCCAGATCCAGAATTCGAGAGGAGGCTCGGTCCGTTTCATCCGTGAGAAATCGCGGCTGCGAAGCMTTGTTCCGCGGATTAGTCCTCGCACCTCGTTAGCGCGTCCTCATAGTGGAGCGGAGTTCCGTCCTCCAGCGAGCGGGAGACAGTGGATAGGCCGGGCGGCTGCCCTGTAGCTCCCGCTAATTCATCAGGCCCGGCCCGCTCGCGTGGTGCCGGGCCTTTTTCGTTCTGAGCCGAACGGTTGCTGTGGATCTGGCGCGGAAGCGGACCTCAGCTTGCTTTAGCTTGCGACGTTTCAGCGCAGCAGGCAGATAAGACTATCTCTTATGTTTCCGGGGGCGGAGGTGAGACATCGTGGCTTTCGTTGTGCCGTATGGGCCTTCGTTTTGGGGGCGCTTGTTTGCACCTCTGCGCTAATTGCCAAGACCACTCCAGCATACCGGGCTCACTTCAAGCCGCCAGCCGGTCCAATCGCGGAACGGCTTGCTGCCGTCGAGCACAGCCCAGGCAAGCGGCGAACGCCATGTTGATGCGCTCGATCACCTGGTCGAGTCTCAAGGCGTGGGGTGTGCGGCTGATGAAGACCAAGGGCCGCCGGCGCGCCATCGTGGCGGTCGCGCGCAAGATCGCCGTCGTGCTCCATCGCATGTGGGCCGACGGTACCGACTTCCGCCTGGGATCGGAGGCAACGGCATGACCTGATCACAGCTCACACCGATCCCGACCGGGATCGTCCCACGCGGACGACGCGATGGATGAAGCCGAAAATGTCTGCTGCGCTCTCAGCGCGTCCAACAGCGAGGCTCTCCAGACCCAATCTGATGCATGCGTGCAGCGCCTTCGCTCGACAGAAGCCACCAGACTGCGAAGAGAAGCGTGRCCCGCGTGRACGAGCCCCGGCACAGAGGTGCAATCCGAGCTTGACCCAACYGCCCGATTAGAGAAGCRGGCATTCTCGAGGTTGGCAATGGGTCGAAAGCGGTCAGTTGTACGCGTTAAGCAACGGAGCGTTCCCCGCGTGACGGGTTGCCCAACGRACCAGCCCTCAAGGGGAGCTATCACCTGCTTWGGGTTTGGAGAAATCTGGGGTYTMGGCAATKTGCCCGAACCGCATTCGAGAACCACTCCGTAAAGGGCGCGAGTTGGTGCAGCATCGCGATCAGGGCGTCCGGCCGCTGATCGACGAAAGCCCCGAAGCGTCGTCCCTGGTCAAACARCAAGACGKCTCGCTGCAAAGTAGGAGGCGATCTGAGCCCGGCCGGTGAAGACTCTCACCGAACGACGGAAATCCGCGGGCACGGCTTTGGTGGTATCTTCTCYCTCGACGCTAGACGGGTGGCCATCTCCRTCAGAGCCATGTCGATGAAGAGGGAGAGCGATTTTCCGCCGGCCCCTCGCACAAGCTGGGCCGCATYCAGCAAATGGTCTGCGGCCATCGCAAGAGGGTGCTCGTCGGGCTGCTCCCAGACGTGAGCGCCGCCGAGATATTCCAGAGGGCGCCCGCCCCGCCCAGCCCGCACACAGCTTCCCGCGATTTCGATACGGTGAAGCGCCTCAGAGCTCATGACGCGATAACTGAGGCTGATATCGCCACCATAGAACGAGGCTCGCTCAACCGCCTCGACATAGGAAGCCCGATCATCCGGGTGGATCAACTGGGCGATGCGCTCCGGTTTGACGCCGGCGCGCCCCTCAGTTGGATCGATACCAAGGAGCAACGCCAGTTCTGCGCCCAGGAAAACAGAATTCGATGCCACCAGCCAACGCCAAGCGCCGGCAAACCGCGCAACATCGATCGGAAGTCGCATGTCAGTCTCCTTTGGAGCGTTTCGGGTTGGGGAGCGCTTCCCCGGAGATGTGCCGGGGAAGCAGAGTGGGTTTATCGTCCGGACGGGGGAGGCTTGAACTCGGCAATCGCGCCGGCCTTGAGAGCCTTCCCCTTGATGAGCTCGACTTTGGCYAGACCCAATAGAGCTGCGCTGACCGGGTCGATCTTCGACGCATCCTGGATCAGGACATCGACTCGGGTGATGAGGACGTCGATCGGATCGCAAATCGAGCGATCCGAAAACACGGGACGGGCGTCAACCATGGATGTTCATCTCCTGATGTCGCCGTAAATCAAGGGCGGCCACGARTTCTCGCTGCAATCCGGCGACTCGCCGTAGAACGGATTCACGCAACCGGGGATGTCGCGATCCGGCCGCATKGTCCGCATCTGAGGAGCGGGAACGAATTCGGTCGAGCCGGCCACGGCGAGGGCTACGTCATCGAMGACCGCAGATTTGGGCGCAGCCGCCTCCAAGGGGCCTGGTCGATCCCATTGGCCCTCCGGCCGWATCAGGACGTTGGCGCCGGAGAGRTGCGACAGTTGCTCGGTAGGCGYCTCGGTAACAAGGTCGATCTCGTAATAGACCTCGTCGGTCAGATAGCTCAGCCCCGGCCCCRAGCGRCGCTCGAACCCGAAATGCTCCCAGAGCTTGAGAACGGGCGCGGCGGCTTGACCGTAGAAGCGCCGATACCCCTTGGCCTTGCCGAAGGCGATCGCGGCGCGAATGAGATCGAGGGCAASGCCGCCACGGCAGCGGGGCAGCACGGCCAGACGCTCGAGCTTGATGAAATCCGCGAAATAGCGGATCCGAATGCAGCCGGCCGGCTCRTCCCCGACGAAGCCRAGCAAGTGAGTGGCRGTGAAATCRTTGCCATCGACATCCTCGGCATAGGGGATGGAGCGCTCCTCGACATAGGCTGCTCCGCGAATGGCGATGCATTTCAGCAGATCGTCGAGCGAATGCACGACCGAGACCGAAGTCCTCCTRGTTCCGGCATGCCGGCCGGGGAGGAAATTGTCGTAGGGCTTGCGRTTGGCCGCTGGATCCGGGACGGCGCAGCTCATCAGCTCGCGGGAGTGCAACATCTCGTAGGTCGCGCCCTGCGAGAATCCCATGCTCTCGAAAAGCGCYTTYGCCTTGGCGTTTGCAGCCTTGCAGAAAATTGGCAGGTCGCGGTTCTTGTCGCTGGTCATTCTTTCCATGACGAGCGACATGCCGCCGCCATGCCCAAGCTCGGCCGGAATATGGATGAACCAGAAGTAYAGRGCGSCGGGCCGCTGATGCGGCTTRCAGATGAAYTTTAGGGCCGGCTSCGCCGTATYCAGCTCGCCGGTGAACAACGCCAGGACGCCTTCCTGCGTCAGCGGGAGATGCGCGAGCATGCCCACCGGCGCCTGGTTCCGACACACGACGTGCTCTCGGGCGAAGGCAACGAACGTATCGGGATTGTGCTTGAAGACCGCGAGAACAGTCTTTGTCTCAGCGATACCAGGAATATCCTTGCTTGCCATTTCCAATGAATGACAGATGATGTCGTTCTGCGGCGTGAAGGTAACGAATCCGCGTCCGTAGCGTGTGTAGTCGAGTGAGCGAAAATTGCGCGGGGCTGGCGCAATATTGAAGTGCTCCTTTGAGTAGCTAATTCCCATAACGCAAATCCTTCTGGATACGAGGAACTGGGTACGCAACAACCCAAAGGTTAATCCGAAAATTCGGGGGCGGGGATAGATTTGAAATGACGCACGTTAGCTCTGAAATTGCACACCCTGGCATGCACGGCGAAATGAGCTTCAACTGGGACGACATCAGAATTTTCTTGAAGGTTGCAGAATGCAAAAGCATTCGTGCGGCCTGCATAGATACGGGCCACACMCATAGTTTCGTCAGGAATCGCCTCAAAGAACTTGAGAATCAGATCGGGGCGATTCTATTCCACCGGCAGCCGACCGGGCTCACTCTGACCGAGACCGGAGAGCGCCTGACCACCGTGGCGAAAAGTGTGCAGCGTCAGGCCCGAGCATTCGCMGCTTTTTCCAATCGSCGGCAACCCGAGCTTCGCTCCGTTGTTCGCGTCGGCATCACCGAAGGGCTGGGCGTATTCTGGCTTACGCCRATGTTCAACGATTTGCGCGGCAAGCATCCAGATATTCAGTTTGATTTGCGTTGTTCCATGGAGCTGCCGAAGATTTCCGAGCTTGATGTCGACCTCGCGATTCAACTGGAAAAACCAACTGACCCGGAGCTGATAGTCCGAAAGATCGGAAAATTGCACGTGGTTCTGTATGCATCGGAGGGCTACATCGCGAAGCACGGCGCGCCCGCAAGCAAATGCGACATCGACAAGTTTCACCTCATCGAAATCGTCGGGCCTCAGATCCGCAGCGAGGAAGTCAAGGAGAAGATGACKTCGACGGATAAGCGCCGCTTCGTCAGCTTGCGCGTGAACTCTAGCTCTGCTCAGTTCATAGCMGCGCTAAGCCATCATGGCGTATCCGCCTTTCCCACCTACGTGCCGGTTGTCTCTCGCGGCCTGGTACACGTCGCACARGACTTCGTCCTRGAGCGTGACATCTGGCTTGCGTATCATCCTGCCTCAGGGGAGCTTGCTCACGTCCGGCGCACCATTGATTGGATCATCTCCTCATTTGATCCAGCCCGTTTCCCCTGGTTCCGGGACCAATTCATCAGCCCTGCTGAAATCGAGAAAATGATGTCCGAACAAGGCGGTAAGAGTTTGTTTACTCCTGCATGTACTCTGAGYTTTGCATCCTAATCGCCTTGCTCTGTCCGGAGCCGGCCGTAGCGGGCGTCAGTCATGCCAAGCTCAAGACYCGCCAAGCTGCCTTCGCTCGTTGCTCAAATTCGTCAACTGGCCGACGAAGCTGCGTCGCTCAACAATCCGATCCTGGATCAATTATTGTCCGCGGCAGCCCATGAGCTTTTGAGCTTGCAAAAGGACGGGGCCAGCGGTGAGGATGAAGCA
>NZ_JBFRDQ010000225.1:0-11197 GCF_052113865.1 Allobosea sp. TAB14
CCCTATCAGCGAGACGACCTGGCCCTGCCGCATGGTGAGATCAATGCCTTTCAGCACCTCGACCTTGCCGAAGTGCTTGCGGACATTGGTGGCTTGAAGAAGAGGCGGTTCGCTCATGACGGCCTTCAATAGCGTAGATAGGAGAAGCGGCGCTCAAGCACCCCGCCGAGCTGAGCGAGCGTGAAATTGATGACGAGATAGAGCGCCAGCGTGAGTAGATAGAAATCGACGATCATATAGTTGCGCGCCATCTGTTGCTGGGCGGCGAGAAGCAGCTCGATCACGCCGATGATAGAGAGGAGCGTTGTGCCCTTGACGATCTCCAGTGCGGTGTTCACCCAAGGCGGCAGTATCCTGCGAAAGGCCTGGGGCAGGATGACGTACGCGAGTCGCTGGCGGAATGTGAGGCCGATCGCCTTGGCCGCCTCCATCTGCCCAGCCGGCACCGATTGCACGGCACCGCGGAAGTTCTCGGCAACATGGGCGGTGGCGAAAGCGCCGAGCGCAACGACTCCTGCCCAGAATGCCGGCACATTGATGCCGAACAGCGCCAGGCCGTAATAGGTGAATAGGATCAGCACCAGCAGCGGGATGCCGCGCATCACGTCGACGTAAAGACGTGCCAGGCCGCTGAGCCACCACCAGCCATAGGACAGCGCGACCCCTACGGCGATGCCGCAGACCGTAGCCATCACGATGCTCAACATCGAGCTGGCGAGCGTGACGCCAAGGCCGACCAGCAGCGCCTCGCGCGCCGCCCAGGCCTCGAACCAGAAGGTTCCGGGGGTGAAGGTCATGCCCGCCGGCTCCTCAGCGAATGGCTGCGTAACGGCGCTCGACCAGGCGCAGCAAGGTGGCGATGACATAGGCCGTGACAAGATAGAGCCCGCTCGCCGTCAACCAAACCTCCATGACGCGAAAGGTGTTGGCATTGATCTGGCGGGCGGTGAAGGTCAGCTCCGGCACGGCGATGGCGGCGGCGAGCGAGGTGTCCTTGAACAGCGAAATCAGGTTATTGCTGACGGCCGGCAGCGTGATCCTGAACATCACCGGCAGGACGACGTAGAGCTGACGCTGCAGCGGCCTTAGCCCGATGGCCTTCGCCGCCTCGACATATTGCTTCGGGATCGAGGCCAGGCCGGAGCGGAAGACCTCGCACATATAAGCCCCGGCATAGAGCGACAGCGACAGAACGAAGCTCTGGCTCTTGTCGAGCACGGTGATGTCGAATTCGGGCAGGCCGAAATAGAGGAAGAAGATAAGCAGCAGCAACGGGGTGCAGCGGATAAACTCGACATAGGCCCAGACAGGGTAGGACAGCCACTTGCGGGGCGACAGCCGGGCATAGGCCGCCAACAACCCGATGATAGATCCGATCGCCAGCGAGACGACGGCCAGCCCAAGCCCTAGAAGCAGCGCGTCGGTAAACTTGTCCCAGTTCCGCGTGATCACGGACCAGTCGAAATGATAATCGATCATGCCTGCGATCCGCGGACGACGTGGCGAAGCCGGTCAGGCCTCGCCGCCGGGAGACAGTGGATCCGGATGGATCAGGCGAATTCCTGCGGAAATCCCACTTTGGGAAGCGGCAGTTCGATGCCAAACCACTTCTTGTACGAGGCGGCGAAGGTGTCGAAGTCGACGCCCATCATCGCCTCCTTGTAAACGGTGTTGACCCAATTCAGCCAAATCGGATCGCCAGGTTTCACGGCCGATGCATAGGAATTCGGCATCCAGCCGAACCCTGAATCGACGAAGCGATCGGGCGCCTGCTGCATCAGCCAGCGGATAGCGGACTGATCCTGCATCGAGGCGTCGATGCGGCGGGCATTCAGCGCTTGCATGGCCGCATCGGGGCTGTCGAAGGCATCGACCTTGGCCTCGGGCAAGGCCTTGTGGATCCACTCCTCCAGAAAGACGTTTTGCATGCCGCCGATGGTCACCGCCTTGCCAGCCGCCTTGAGCTCGGCATAGCTTTTGTACTTGCCGCCCTTGGCGAGCATCAGCAGGCCGTTGCCCTCGCGGTAATAAGGAATGGTGAACTCGACCTGCTGGGCTCGACCGGGGGTCACGGTCATCCATTGCACGACGATGTCAACCTTGTCGGTGACGAGGCTTGGAATGCGGGCATCCGAACCCTGGATGACGAATTCGACCTTGTCCGGATCGTCGAAAAGGCTCTTGGCGAGTAGCCGGGCGAGGTCGATATCCATGCCGGCGAGCTTGCCGCTCGCGTCCTGGAAATGCCAGGGCGGGTTGGTGCTGCCGGTTCCGACGATCAGCTTGCCGCGCTCCTTGATGGTGTACAGCTTGCTCTTGGCGACTGTCTGCGCCGCCACAGGCGTCGGCGCGAGCGCCGCGACACTGCTCGCCGCGAGACCGCCCAGAGCTGCACCAGCGAGGCCGAGTCCGAACAGGCTGCGCCGTTCGACCGTAAGATCGCCGTCTACTGCCGGTGCCTGGTCATCATGAGCGCCCATTGCCCTCTCCTCTGCCGTATCGTCAGCGACCGGCTCGGTCGCTGACGATACGGCAGCAAAAATCAGGCCAGGCTTCGAAGAACGCCCGGCCCGAGGGAGAGGCTCGTCTCCTCGCCCTGCTCGATCGCTGCTTCGCAGAGACGAGCCACCGCCGCAGTGTCTTCTGGATCAACGACGCGATGCGTCCTGACGGGCATCTCTTGAAAGGCACCCCCGTCCTTGAAACCATGCCCCGTGATCAGGCAGACGATGCGCGATCCCGGGGCAAGGTGCCCCCCGCCCAGAAGCTGCTGAAGGGCGGCGACCGAGCTTGCGCCCGTCGGCTCGGCATAGACTCCCTCCAGCCTCGCCAGCCGAAACATGGCCTCACGCAGCTGCGCATCGCTGACCGCCAGTACCAGTCCCCCGCTTTCCTTCACGAGGCGCAGCGTATAGCTGCCGTCGCGCTCATAGCCGATCAGCGGATCGCTGATACCGGAGGCGATGGTCTCGGGCGTGCTCCACGCCGTGACGTGCTCTGCACCCGCCGCGAAAGCGCGAGCAATTGGTGCGCATCCTTCCGCCTGCACGGCAACGAGGTGCGTCGCGGCACCCGCTTCCTTGAGGCCCTGCCAAACACCTTTGACGAGGGGGCCGCTGCCTGTCGGAATCAGGACATGGCTCGGCGGGACGCCGTCGAGCTGGGCAAAGAGTTCGCGTCCGACAGCAGTGAGACCAGCGACGGCATAAGGATTGATGAAGGTCGTGGTCAGGTTGACGAAGCCATGCCGCTCCGCCAGCGCGCGGGCAAGGTCATAGGAGCGGCTGTAATTCCCTTCAACGAGGAGCAGAACCGCGCCATGCGCCGCAATCTGCGTCACCTTGTTTGGCGGCGTATGCGCCGGGACGACCACGATCGCCGGCATGCCAGCTCGGGCAGCGTAGACCGCCGTCGCCGCTCCGGCATTTCCCGATGACGCGCAGACGACGCCGCGCACGCCCGTGGCGATGGCACGGCCGAGCGCGGCTGCGATCAACCGATCCTTGAAGGAGCCGCTTGGGTTACGGGTCTCGTCCTTCAACCAGAGTTCGCCCTTGAAACCCGGCAGTGCTCTTTCCAGTCGCTCGGCGCGAATGAGCGGCGTCTGCCCCTCGCCGAAGGAAAAAGGTGGAACGCCGTCATTCCCGACCTGCTCCAGAATGCCGCCGCAGGCCTGGCATTCATATGCCCATCGCGGTGCGAGCTCAGCCATGCAATCGACACAGCGGAGCTTCATGGCGGTTCCTCCTCCAGGATATGGTCCAGACGACCGCAGCGAGAATGAAGAGCCAAGCCGAAACTGTCATCGCAGATTCCGCAATGACGACACCTCAAAAAGACGATTGCTACAAGTGAGCTCGTGCCCGGAACAAACCGGCGCGTTGCGCCATCCAGAAGCGGAAGTTGAATCCTTGCCAGGAAGCGGACGTTGGGCGCTGGCAACGGCAATGTCGGTTGGCGCCTCGATACCATCATTGCCGCGCTGATTGGTATCGTGCCAACCCGTGGCCCAGACGACGCCTGCTGGGTCGTTTTGCTTAATGTGATGAGGCTCTGAGCGCTCTCTTCGATCGGCCGTCAAGCGCGGAAGATGCTCTCGAGAGATGGTACACACTTCACGGCCCTCCCCAAACAGCGCTAAGTCAGGCTCCCTCGCGCCTGGGCGCGCGTAGCTGACGTGGCATGGCGTGAACCTCAAATTCCTCGAAACCTTCGTCTGGGTCGCACGGCTGCGGAACTTCTCGGTCGCTGCCGACAAGCTCTGCACCACGCAAGCTGCGGTCTCCAATCGCATCGCGACGCTGGAGCGGGAACTCGGCGTGCGCCTGTTCGAGCGCGACCTGCGCAATGTCGGGCTGACGCCGCATGGCCAGCGAGCCTTGCCGCAGGCGGAGGCGATCATGCGTATGGTCGCAGAACTCGAACGCTCGATCGCCGATGCTGGCCAGGTCCGCGGGACGGTGCTGATCGGCRCGRTCGATTCYGTCGTCTATGCYTGGCTGCCGCGCCTGATCGAGCGGGTCAAGGAGACCTATCCGAACGTCGCGATCGACCTCAACGTCGACACCAGCCTGAATCTCGCGCGCCAGATCCAGGAAGGGCAGATCGATCTAGGCCTGATCATGGGGCCGGTGGTCGCGCCGCATATCCGCAACATCGAGCTGTGCGTCTTTGACTGTCTCTGGATCGGCTCGCCCAAACTGCCGCTGAAGCCCGGCCGGCTCGCCATCGGYGACCTCACCGCCTATCCGATCTTCGCCTATTCGAAGGGCTCGCAGCCACACCATTCGGTGCTGCGTGCGATCGAGCTTTCTGGGATCGACACCGAAACGGTGCGGGTGTTCAATTCGAACTCGCTTGCCACCATCACCCGGCTCGTCAGGGACGGCGTCGGCGTCGCGGTGCTGCCGCAGGCGGTGGTGCAGGAGTTCCTCGATACCGGCGAGCTGCATGTGCTCGATGTCGAGGCAAGGCTGCCGCCACTGCATTTCCATGCCGTCTTCAACGACAATCCGGGAAACACGCTGCCGGCCCTCATCGCGGATATGGCGGCGGAAATCGCGGCGTCCTGAGCCCACTGCCGACTCTATGACGATCTGCCTCGACAACAGGCACGCCCTGGTCACGGCGCTGTCATAAGTAATTCTTGTCGGGGCGAACAAGAATTTCGCGTTTGCGGGCCCATCGGGGGTTTGCTCTCCTGCCGCACCGACAGCGGGGAGAATGCCGATGAAGGTCTCACTCATCCAGATGAACTCGCAGGACGACAAGTCCGCGAACCTGAAGACGGCCCGGGCCATGGTCGAGAAGGTCGTCGCGGAAGACCAGCCCGATCTCATCGTCCTGCCGGAATACTACGCCTTTCTCGATGGCAACGCGGCGGCGATGCGCGCGAGCGCCGAGACGTTCCCGAACGGCGAGAGCTATCGCCTGATGTCAGGCCTAGCCGAGAAGCATGGCGTGACCATCCATGCGGGCAGCGTCGCTGAGCGCGACGGCGACGACTATTTCAACGCGACGATCGTCTTCGGGCCCGACGGCAAGCAGATCGCGCATTACCGCAAGATCCATCTGTTCGACGTCGATGCGCCCGGCGGCGTCAGCTATCGCGAGTCCAACATGGTTTCGCGCGGGCGGGAGGTCGTGACCTACAGGGTTGGCGAGACGACCGTGGGCTGCGCCATCTGCTACGACATCCGCTTCCCCGAACTCTTCCGCAAGCTGCGCGACGCCGGCGCGGACGTCATCGTCCTGCCCGCGGCCTTCACACTGATGACGGGCAAGGACCACTGGGAATTGCTGGCACGGGCACGGGCCTGCGAAACGCAGACCTGGTTTCTCGCCACCGGCCAGACCGGCACGCACGCCCAGGGAAAGAACGCCTGCTACGGCCATTCGATGGTGATCAATCCCTGGGGCCATGTCACCGCGCAGGCCTCGGACGGCATCGGCACGACCAGCGGCCGGCTCGATTTCGACTACACGGCGAAGGTCCGTGCGGCGGTGCCGGTCGCCGACCATCACGTCATCGCCTGAGCGGAAAGAACCTTCCCATGTTCACCGTCAATCCCATGCCGGCGCAGATCTCCGGCGATCTTGTCTCCCTGCTTCAGCAATGCGARGTCGCGACCATCGGCCATGTGCTGCATTCGGGCTTCGTCGATCGCGAGATCAGGGCGGTGCTGCCGACCAAGCGCATCGCCGGCACGGCSGTCACSATCCGMATYCCMCACGCGGATTCGACGGCGCTGCACTATCTGACGAAGCTGGTGCGCCGATCACCACCAAGATCCTTGGCACGGAAGGTGCGATCAACGTACCCGTCAGTGTCGGAGGCCAGACGATCGAACCCGGTGACGCGGTGCTCTGCGACGAAAGCGGCGTGGTGGTGCTGAAGACCGCAACCGCCGAAGCCTACGCCCGCAAGGCGATCGAGATGCAGCAAAACGAACTCGTGCTCCTGGAGCGCCTGCGCAAGGGCGAGAAGCTGCCCGATATTTCCGGCGCGACCGCTCTGGTCGAGGGCAAGYTCGCCAAGTCCTGAGGCGACTGAGACACGGAATCAATCGACCAAGCCTGACGACGGGTGGCGCACCGCCCGCGCAACAACAGAGGGGATCGAACATGCAGACATCGACGAAGCTCACCATGGCCATCGCGCTGGCAGCCGGCTTCTATGCGCAGGGCACGCTCGCGCAGCAACAGACCGTCACGGTCATGGCCTATTCTGGCCTGTTCCAGGAGCGTTACACCAAGGCCGTGATCGAGCCCTTCATGAAGGCCAATCCCGGCATCAAGGTCGACTATTTCCCGCTGCCGAACTCGGCCCAGATGCTCGGTAATTTGCGCGCCCAGAARGCSGCGCCGCAGGCCGACGTTGTGATCATGGACGTCTCGGTCTCCAAGGCTGCGACCGACGAGAAGCTGCTGATCAAGATCGACGACAAGGTCTCGAAGAACGTCKCCGATCTCTAYCCSARCGCSCGCATYGCCGATGTCGACGGCGTCGCCGTGACCTTCGACAAYCTCGTCATGCTCTATAATTCGGACGTCGTGAAGGAGACGCCCAAGAGCTGGATGGACCTCGCCAAGCCCGATCTCAAGGGCAAGGTCGCGATCCCCGGCATGCCCGATATCCAGGGTCTGTCGCTCGTCCTGATCATGGACAAGGCGCGCGGCGGCACCGACTATCTCAAGAGCGTCGACCAAGGGATCGCAGCGCTCGGGGAGATCGCCCCCAACGTCCAGACCTGGGAGCCCAAGCCGGAAGTCTATCCCGTGATCATCTCCGGTCAGGCCGCCGCCGGCGCCGGCTGGAACGCCCGCGCACAGGTCAATGCCGACGCATCCGGCGGCAAGCTCAAGGTGATCCTCCCGCAGGAAGGCAGCGTCTTCCAGATCAACACGATCAACTATGTCGCCGGCGGCCCTGGCAAGGATGCCGGCGCCAAGTTCATCGACTACGCGTTGTCGCCGGAGGCCCAGAAGTCCTTCACCGAAAGCATGTTCTACGCGCCGACCAACGCCAAGGCCCAGATCTCGGATGCCGCGATCGCGCGCACCGCGGTCAAGTCCATGGACAAGGTTATCCCGATCGACTGGATCGCTCTCGCCAAGGTTCGCGAGCCGATCATGGAGCAGTGGCGCCGCAAGGTGATCCCGCTGAGCCGCTGAGCCGAGAAGGATAGACCGTCATGACCGACACCCGCACGGCACCGGGCCAGGGCTTTCTCTCCATCCGGGGGCTGACCAAGCGCTATGCCGGCTTCACGGCGGTCGACAATCTGGACCTTGAGGTCCCCAAGGGCGAGCTCGTTGCCTTCCTCGGCCCCTCGGGTTGCGGCAAGACGACCTCACTCAGGATGATCGCCGGCCTCGTGCCGGCAACATCGGGACGCATCGTCGTCGGCGGGCAGGACCTCACCGAGGTTGCGACGCACCGCCGCGACATGGGCCTGGTCTTCCAGAGCTACGCGCTGTTTCCGCATATGAGCGTGGCGAAGAACGTCGCCTTCGGCCTTGAGATGCGCAAGGTGCCGAAGGACGAGATCGCGAAACGCGTGAAGGAAGCGATCGCCTTGGTGCATTTGACCGGCAAGGAAGAGCACCGGCCGGCCCAGCTCTCGGGCGGTCAGCAGCAGCGCGTGGCGCTCGCGCGTGCGCTCGTCATCCGKCCMTCGATCCTGCTCTTCGACGAGCCGCTCTCCAATCTCGACGCGAAGCTGCGCGACGAGATGCGCAACGAGATCCGCGACATCCAGCGGCGGCTCGGCATCACCGCGATCTTCGTGACGCATGACCAGAGCGAGGCGTTGACGATGTGCGACAAAGTCGTGGTCATGAACCAGGGCCGGCTCGAACAGCTCGGCACGCCGGTCGATCTCTACGAGCGCCCGAAGACCGCCTTCGTGGCGAGCTTCGTCGGCCGTACCAACCGCCTGAAGGCCGTAGCGACGGACGGCTTCGCCGATTTCGGCGGCCAGCGCTTCGCGGCGCCCGGCGACCTGTCGGGCCCAGTCGAGGTGATGGTCCGTCCGCATCGCATCGCCCTGGCACCGACCGGCGGCGAAGGGGTCGCGGGCACCATCATGCGGGCGACCTTCGCGGGCGATATCCTGCAATACGACATCGACGTCGCCGGGCAGACCGTCTCGGTCGAACTCGCGACGCGCGGCGGCGAGACCGTGCTCGCGCCGGGGACGACAGTCGCCCTGTCGTGGCGGCCGCAGGATGTCTTCGTCTACGGGGCGGCGGCGTGAGCGCGGCGATCACCATGCCAGCCGCCGCGGCCAAGCCTCGCCGGAACGGGCTTGCGCTGGTCATCGCGCTGATCGCGCCGATCGCGCTGGTCAACGCCTTCGGTTTCCTCGCGCCGGTGCTCAATCTCGCACGCATGTCGTTCTACGAGGTCGAGCCTACCGGTACGATGCGCGAGGCCTTCTCGCTCGCGACCTGGGCCAAGGTCATCGCCGACACCTTCTACGCCGAGCTGATCGTCAACAGCATCACAGTCAGCCTCGGCATCACKCTGMTGACGCTGRTCTGCTCCTATCCGATCGCGCTCTATCTKCAYCGCTCCAGCGGCACMTGGMGSACGATCCTGCTCGTGCTGGTGATCTCGCCGCTGCTGACYTCGGCGGTGGTGMGGACCTATGGCTGGRTCGCGATCCTCTCSGAGAACGGGCTGGTCAACAATCTGGTCAGTGGCCTCGGTCTCGAGCGCCTGCGATTGATGTTCAACAAGACCGGCGTGGTCATCGGTCTCACGGAGATCCTGATGCCCTATATGATCCTCACGATCTTCCGCCGGATCATCCTGCCGCTGACGCTGCCCGGCATCGCGCTCGGCTGCCTGCTTTGCTTCGTACTCGCGGTCTCCTCCTTCATCACGCCGAAACTGCTCGGCGGCGGGCGCGTCTTTCTGCTGGCGACCGAGATCTACGACCAGGCGATCGTGACGCTGAACTGGCCGCTGGCCGCCTCGCTGTCGATCCTGGTGCTCGTCATCTTCGGCGCCGCGCTCGTGCTCTACACCCGCGCGCTCCGCGCGATCCTGTGAGGGAGGCTGGTCATGGATGAACGTCCCGTCTCCCCGGCACTGAAGCTGCTGGCGTTCCTGATGTTTGCCTTCCTGTTGGCGCCGCTGATCGTCGTTGTGCCGATCTCCTTCTCCGGCGACAGCTATATGATGTTCCCGCCTTCGAGCTGGAGCGTTAAGTGGTATCCGGCGATCTTCTTGGACGGGAAGATGACTGCCGCCTTCTGGACCAGCCTGCTCCTCGCCTGCGTGGTCACAGTGCTCTGTCTCGTCATCGCATTGCCGGCGGCCTTCGCGCTAGTGCGGCTGAGGCCGCGCGGGGCAGAGGCGCTCTCCAGCCTCTTCACCGCGCCGCTCTTGCTGCCGACGATCGTGCTCGGTCTCGCCATTCTGATCGTCTTCGCCCGCTACGGGCTGCTCGCGACCTTCCCCGGCCTCGTCGCAGCCCATCTCGTGGTGACGCTGCCCTATGCGCTGCGCGTACTCGCCACGGCGCTGTCGACGCTGCCGATCGCTGTCGAGGAAGCCGCTTCGACGCTCGGCGCCTCGCCTTTCACTGTCTTCCGCCGGATCACCCTGCCGATGATGAAGTCGGGACTGATCGGCACGACGGCGCTGTGCTTCCTCGTCTCGTTCGACGAGGTCGTGCTCTCCTTGTTCATGACCGGCCCGCGCATCCAGACGCTGCCGGTCGCGATGTATCACCATGTCGAGCAGCAGGCGGACCCGCTGGTGGCGGCGCTCTCCGTGCTCCTCGTCGTGCTCACCCTTCTCGTCGTGCTCGTGGTCGACCAGACCTCGGGCCTGGCCAAGACCTTCGTCAAATGAGCCGGCCGAACACGCACTAGCTCGAACCGAACACCGCCTTTCGACCACCCGACCCGCTCGCCGTCCGCGAGTGGGAACACTGGAGCCTTGCCTGATGGATCAGGATATTCGCATCGCCGTCGATATCGGCGGCACCTTCACCGATATCGAGATTCTCGATGCGACCTCCGGCGCGATCCACCAGATCAAGACSCCGAGTACGCCGGCCGATCCCTCGATCGGCCTGCTGACCGGTATCAGGCAGGCCTCCGAGCGCTTCGGCTTTCCGATGGAGGCGGTGCAGTATCTGCTGCACGGCACGACCATCGCGACAAACGCCGTGCTCGAACGCAAGCTTCCGCTCGGCGCTGTCGTCACGACGGCCGGCTTCGAGGACGTGATGCAGATTGGGCGCCATGGCCGCACCGATGTCTATGCGATCACGCTCGCTCAGCCCGAGCCGCTGGTGGCGCGGCGCTTCTGCTTTGGCGTGAGCGAGCGCGTCAATGCCGCGGGCGAGATCACCGTGCCGCTCGACGAGGCTGGCGTACGCCGCGTCGCCACCGAACTCGCCAAGGCCGGCGTAAAATCGGTCGCAGTCTGCTTGCTGCATGCCTATGCCAACCCCGCCCATGAGCGGCGCGTTGGCGCGATCCTCGCCGAGCTGCTGCCAGGCGTCGCGATCACGCTCGCCTCCGACATCTCCCCCGAGATCCGCGAATATGAGCGGATGTCGACGACCGCGCTGAACGCCATGCTGGTGCCGATCGTGCAACGCTATACCGACCGGCTCGCCGGCCGCATGAAGGAGGAGTTGCCGGAAGCGCAGGTCTATCTCGTGCAGTCGAATGG
>NZ_JBFRDQ010000226.1:0-6233 GCF_052113865.1 Allobosea sp. TAB14
GGGCCAGGCCCCGCTCACACCCGAGCAGCGCAAGGCGATCGTCGATCTCATCCGCGAGACCATCGTCAAGAATCCGGAAATCATTCAGGACGCGCTCGTCGAGCTGGAGCGGCGCAACACCGTTGCGCAGGCCGAGGCCCAGCGCAACGCGGTCGCGGGAGAGAAGGCCAAACTTACCGACCCCGCCACCTCCATCGTCATCGGCAATCCGGAAGGCGACATCACGCTCGTCGAGTTCATGGATTACAATTGCAGCTTCTGCAAAAGGGCGATGCAGGACGTGACCGCCCTGTCCAAGGCCGACCCGAAGCTCAAGGTGGTGCTCAAGGACTTTCCGATCCTCGGACCCGATTCGGTCGAGGCGAGCCGCGTCGCGATCGCGGTCAAGAACCAGCTCCAGGGGCMGAAATACTTCGATTTCCACAACAAGCTGATGGSSRYSAAGGGCCGSRTSAACGGCGCCAAGGCGCTSGAGATCGCCAAGGATTTCGGCGTCGATATCGATCGCGCCCGCAAGGACATGGATGCGGCCGCCACCAAGGCCTCGATCGAGGACACCGTCGCGCTGGGCGATCGTTTGGGCCTGACGGGCACGCCTGCCTTCGTGATCGGCGACGAGATCGTCTTCGGCGCCGTCGGCCAGGATGCCCTCAAGCAGAAGCTCGACTCGGTCCGTCGTTGCGGCAAGACCGACTGCGCCGGCTGATCCGCCGCCTGGATGACCGCCTTCCGTGGGCCGGCAAGGGAGCCTTGAGGCTTCCCCTGCCGGCCCGCAGCGTTTATGAGGACGGCGTCCGCCGCCTCGCGCGGTCCCTGGAATCCGCATCCTTCATGGTCGCCACGCCCACGCCGAAAGGCTCCTCCTTCGCTCTGTCGGCTCGATCCAGCAGCGGGACATCCCCTGCCATGTCCGGCCCGGCAGATCGAAAGGTCGGCGCGACCTCCGGGATGAAGCCTGCGGCTCTCGCCGCTTGAACCAAAACGAGCGGGATGGCGGCGCCGCCGCCGTCCCAACCGATTATCCGAGAAGACGGTGATATCCGCCATGGCGACCAAGAGCCCGATCGATCCAGACCTCGTCCGCGAGCTTGCCGAGCTATTGAACCAGACCGATCTCACCGAGATCGAGGTCGAGAAGGGCGATCTGCGCGTGCGCGTCGCCCGCAGCCTGGCGACCACGGTGCATGTGCCGGCAGCTCCGTATCCGGTTGCTCCCGCTCCGGCCGCCCCTGCCCCGGCGGCGCCCGCCGCCGTCGAGGTCAAGCCCGGCGCGGGCCATCCCGGTGCCGTCACCTCCCCGATGGTGGGCACCGCCTATTGCCGCCCCTCGCCCGAGGCCAAGCCCTTCGTCGAGGTCGGCAGCATCGTGAAGCAGGGCGAGCGCATCCTGCTCGTCGAGGCGATGAAGACCTTCAACGACATCGTCGCGCCGCGCGCCGGCAAGGTTACCGCGATCCTGGTCGAGGACGGCCAGCCGGTCGAATACGGTGAGCCGTTGCTGGTGATCGAGTGACGCCCAAGCGCAACGACGACGAGATCAAGATGTTCGACAAGATCCTGATCGCCAATCGCGGAGAGATCGCGCTGCGCGTGCTGCGTGCGGCGAAGGAGCTCGGCATCGCCACCGTCGCGGTGCATTCCACGGCCGACGCCAACGCCATGCATGTGCGCCTCGCCGACGAGAGCGTCTGCATCGGTCCGCCGCCGGCCCGCGAGAGCTATCTCAACATCCCGGCGCTGATCGCCGCCTGCGAGATCACCGGCGCCGACGCCGTCCATCCCGGCTACGGCTTCCTGTCCGAGAACGCCCGCTTCGCCGAGATCCTGGATCGTCACAACATCACCTTCATCGGCCCGAAGGCGGAGCATATCCGCAGCATGGGCGACAAGATCGAGGCCAAGCGCACGGCCAAGCGCCTCGGCATCCCCTGCGTGCCGGGCTCAGAGGGCGGCGTCTCCGACGATGCCGAGGCGCTGCGCATCATCCGCGAGATCGGCCTGCCCGTGATCATCAAGGCGGCGTCCGGCGGCGGCGGCAAGGGCATGAAGGTCGTGCGCAACGAGGACGAGCTCTCCGTCCTGCTCTCGACCGCCCGCAGCGAGGCGAAGGCGAATTTCGGCGACGATGCCGTCTATATCGAGAAATATCTTGAGAAGCCGCGCCATATCGAGATCCAGGTGCTCGGCGACGGCCGCGGCCACGCCATCCATCTCGGCGAGCGCGACTGCTCGCTTCAGCGCCGCCACCAGAAGGTCTGGGAGGAAGGCCCCTCGCCCGCCCTCAACGCCGGCGAACGCGACCGCATCGGCGAGATCTGCGCCAAGGCGATGCGCGAGCTCCAGTACCGCGGCGCCGGCACGATCGAATTCCTCTACGAGGAYGGCGAGTTCTAYTTCATCGARATGAACACCCGCATCCAGGTCGAGCATCCSGTSACCGAGATGATCACCGGGATYGATCTCGTCAACGAGCAGATCCGGATCGCGGCCGGSGCRCCGCTCTCGCTCAAGCAGTCGGACATCGTCCTCGAGGGCCATGCCATCGAATGCCGGGTCAATGCCGAGCACCCGGCAACCTTCCGCCCCTCGCCCGGCAAGCTCGCCTCGTTCCATACGCCGGGTGGCCTCGGCGTGCGCGTCGATTCGGCGGCTTACCAAGGCTATACGATCCYGCCSCATTACGAYTCKCTGGTCGGCAAGCTCATYGTSCATGGYCGCAACCGSGMSGAATGCCTGATGCGGCTGCGCCGCTCGCTCGACGAGTTCGTCGTCGACGGYRTCGAYACGACSCTGCCSCTGTTCCGCACGCTSGTGCGCAAYCCSGACATYCTSAACGGCGACTACAAYATCCACTGGCTGGAGAAATTCCTCGCGGCCGGCGGCATGGGTGAGCCCGAGGCCTGAGAGTTCCGGTCACCGGAAACGGAAAAGCCCCTCGCGATGCGAGGGGCTTTTTGTTTTCCGGTGACTGCGACCTCGCTTCGCCCGTCATCCCGGGCGGAGCGAAGCGCAGACCCGGGATCCATGCCGGTGCCGGGATGACACCGATGGTTCCTCAAAGGGCCTTTCGTCAGACGGGCAGACCTCAGATCGTCTCCAACAGGCCCTTCATCAGCGCGCGGCGCGGCGCGATCGAGGAGATCAGCGCGTATTCCTGCAGCGTGTGAGCACCGTCGCCGTCGATGCCGAGGCCGTCGAGCGTCGGCACGCCGAGCGCGGCGGTGAAGTTGCCGTCGGAACCGCCGCCCGTCATCGGGCAATCCTGCAGGTCGAGCCCGATCCCGGCCGCGACGCCGCGCGCCGTCTCGAACAGCTCCGCAACGGCGGCGGATTTCTCGTAAGGCGGGCGGTTCATGCCGCCGGTGATGCGGATCGTCACCTCCGGATCATGAGCCTTCAGGCCGAGGATGCGTTGCTCCATCATCGCCCCGTCGGCAAGCGTCGTGACGCGGCAGTCGACGCTGAACCAGGCATGCTGCGGAATGACGTTCGCCGCCGTGCCGCCGCCGATCAGCGCGACGCTGGTGGTGATGCCGCGCGCATAGTCGGTCATGGCCTCGATGGCGAGGATCTGGTGCGCCGCCTCGCGGATGGCGCTGCGCCCGTCGGCGTGGCGCGAGCCGGAATGGGCCGGCCGGCCCTCCAAGCGGACCTCGAAGCGGCCGACGCCCTTGCGCGCCGTCACGATCCTACCGCCCTGCCGCGCTGGCTCCGTGACCAGCACGGCAGTCGATCCCCGGCCGATCTCCTCGATCAGCCCCCGGCTCGTCGGAGAGCCTATCTCCTCGTCCGGCGTGAACAGGAACATCATCGGCCGCTTCGCGGAACCGGCCCTCGCCACGTCCTTGAAGGCTTGCAGGGCGAGCCAGGCCCCGCCCTTCATATCGTAGACACCCGGCCCGTAGAGTCTGTCGCCCTCGATGCGAACCGGCAAGTCCTTGCTGCTCGTCCCGACCGGATGCACCGTATCGAGATGYGACATCACCGCGACGGCCGGCTGGCCGTTGTCGAGCCCCGCCCGCAGCATCACCATGTCGCCGAGCCCGTCGCGGCCGGCGATCCGTTCGACCGCGATCGGCAGGCCAGCGACCTCCTTCGCGACCAGATCCATCATGCCGTTCACGCCGGCGGGATGACTGGTGGGACTCTCGAGCGCAACCCAGACGGAGAGCGCGGCGGCGGCATCGGCATGTGTCATGCCCGATCTATCGCCAAGAGGCCGGAACGGGACAAGTGAATTCGCAAGCGCGCCGCCGAGCCATGAGCGCATGACGGAACCCGGGCCCGGTTTCGACCCCTGCCCGCTCCCTGAGCTTGCTCAGGGGCAGGCCATTGACGGGCGCCGGAACTGAAGGTCCGGCCCCCCTCGACGCGGCGCTTATCGCCCCGTCTTCTGACGCCAGGCCGCGAAATCGAT
Organism: Allobosea sp. TAB14; assembly: GCF_052113865.1. Lineage (NCBI taxonomy): Bacteria > Pseudomonadati > Pseudomonadota > Alphaproteobacteria > Hyphomicrobiales > Alloboseaceae > Allobosea > Allobosea sp. TAB14. The sequence continues at coordinate 4,418 of NZ_JBFRDQ010000226.1, forward strand.
CTTCGACTGCTCGTCGGTCGGCGGATAGAGGCCGAGGATCGAGCGGCCCTCCAGCACCTTCTCCGTGACGAAATCCTCGAAGGCCGTCATCTCGATAGCCTCCTCCGCGATCTCGTCGGCGAGATGCGCCGGGATGACGACGACGCCCTCCCCGTCCCCGACGACGATGTCACCCGGAAAGATCGGCGCGTCGCCGCAGCCGATCGGCCCGTTGATCTCGATCGCCTGATGCGAGGTCAGGTTGGTCGGCGCCGAGGGGCGCTGGTGATAGGCGGGAATCGCGAGCTCYGCGATCTCCGGGCTATCGCGGAAGCCGCCATCGGTCACGATGCCGGCAACACCGCGCACCATCAATCGCGACACCAGGATCGAGCCGGCGGACGCGGCGCGCGCATTCTGGCGGCTGTCGACGACGAAGACGGCGCCGGGCGGGCATTCCTCGACCGCCTTGCGCTGCGGATGCGACCTGTCCTGGAAGACGCTGAGCTGGTTCAGGTCTTCCCGCGCCGGGATGTAGCGCAGGGTGAAGGCCGGCCCGACCATGTTCTCGCCCTTGAAGCCGAGCGGGCGCACGTTCTGGATGAACTGGTTGCGCAGGCCGCGCTTGAACAGCGCCGTACAAAGCGTCGCGGTGCTGACGCGCTTCAGCTTCTCGCGCGTTTCGGTGGAAAGCATGATCGTCGCTCCGGTCTAGAAAATAACGGGCTCGGGAACCGGCGCCCCGAAATCGGTGCGCAGGAAATCGAAGTCGCAGCCCTCATCGGCCTGGCCGATATGGCGCGAGAACATCCAGCCATAGCCGCGCTCATAGCGCGCGGGCTCGGGCTTCAGCGCGGCCTTGCGCCGTGCCAGTTCCTCGTCGGAAACCTCCATCGAGATCGAGCGGTTGGGCACGTCGATGGTGATGATGTCCCCCGTCTTCACCAGCGCCAGCGGCCCGCCGACATAGGATTCCGGCGAGACATGCAGGATGCAGGCGCCGTAGGAGGTGCCGCTCATGCGCGCATCCGAGATGCGCACCATGTCGCGCACGCCCTGCTTCACCAGCTTCTTGGGGATCGGCAGCATGCCCCATTCCGGCATGCCGGGGCCGCCGAGCGGACCGGCATTGCGCAGCACCAGAACGGTATCGGCTGTCACGTCGAGATCATCGCGGTCGATATTCGCCTTCAGCATCGGATAATCGTCGAAGACGAGCGCCGGCCCGGAATGCGTCAGCAGTTTCGGCGAGGCGGCGGAAGGCTTCATCACGCAGCCGCGCGGCGCGAGGTTGCCCTTGAGCAGCGCGATAGCACCCTCGGCATAGATCGGGTTGTCGAGCGGGCGGATGACGTCGTCGTTGTAGATCTCGGCCCCGACGAGGCTCTCGCGCCAGCTCTTGCCGGAGGCGTTGATCTGGTCGAGGTCGAGGAAGGGCGTCAACCGCGTCAGCAGGCCAAGCAGCCCGCCAGCGTAATAGAAATCCTCCATCAGATATGTGTCGCCGCTCGGCCTGACATTGGCGATGACCGGCACCTTGCGGCTCGCCGCGTCGAAATCCTCGAGCCCGATGGCATGGCCGGCGCGGCGCGCCATGGCGACGACATGGATCACCGCATTGGTTGAGCAGCCCATCGCCATGGCCACGTTGATCACATTGCGGAAGGCGGCCTCGGTCTGGATCTTCTCCGGCGTCAGCCCCTCCCAGACCATCTCGACGATGCGCCGCCCGGTCGCGGTCGCCATGCGGATATGGTTCGAATCGGCGGCGGGGATCGAGGAGGCGCCGGGCAGCGTCATGCCGAGCATGTCGGCCAGCGCCGTCATGGTCGAGGCC
>NZ_JBFRDQ010000227.1:0-6146 GCF_052113865.1 Allobosea sp. TAB14
CCCGCGAAGTCCTGATCGGAGCGCTCTCGCTCGTCCTGGCGGGCGGCGTCTATGTCCCGCCCGCGGTGCTGCATCCCGAGCAGACCGCAGCGCTCGCCGCTGGCAGCGGCTCGACCGTGACGCCCACCCTGCAGTCTCTAGGTCTCACCGACCGGCAACTCGACGTGCTCGCGCTGCTTATGGAAGGCAAGAACAACAAGCTCATCTGCAGGGCACTCGGGCTCGCCGAGCCGACGGTCAAAAATCACATCTCGTCGATCCTGAAGACGCTCGGTGTTGGCAGCCGCACCGAGGCTGTGCTCGCTGCCACTCGCCTCGGCTGGTCGAAGCCTGCGGCCGGGTAGCGGACCTCAGCAGGCGGGTCGCGGCGGCACGAAGCCTGGCGGGTGCCACTGGCTTTTCAAGCATCGGCAGGCCTTGAGCTAAGATGCGCTCACGCGTGCTCTTGGAGACATCGCCCGAGATGATCAGCGCCGGGAACGCGACCATGAACCGCTCCCTGAGCGCTTCCACCAACTGCACGCCGTCCTCGTCCTCATCGAGATGCACGTCGGCGATCATCAGGTCGGGGGCGACGTTTCCAAGACGCTCGAGGGCTTGGTTGCGGTTTTGCGCAGTCACCGTTTGACTGCCCCATAGGCCCAGCAACCCGGCGGTTCCCTGGAGCACGTCGGCGTCATTGTCGACGATCAGGATGCGTGCGCCCTGCAATGGATCGCCCCATGCCTCAGGCGCCTCGGCCAATGACGATGCGCCAGCTTCGGCCATGGCAGCCGGAACGCAGACGGAAAAGCGCGAGCCTCTTCCAACGCGCGAGACGACCTCGATCGTATGGTCCAGGAGTTGGCATAGCCGGGTCACGATCGCCAAGCCCAGCCCCAGTCCCTCACCGCGCAGCGCGCCAACGGGCGCCAGCTGATAGAACTCCGAGAAAATCTCCGGGTATTTGTCCTGCGGGATGCCGATGCCGGTATCCCAGACCTCGATCCTGATCGTCCCCCCGCGCCGGCGACACAAGACGAGGACGCCGCCCTGTCTCGTGTAGCGCAAGGCGTTGCCGACGAGATTGCCGAGGATGCGTTGCAGGAGAACCGGATCGCTCCGCACCCAGAGCTCACTTGGCCGGCAGCTGAAGCGTAGTCCCTTCGCCTGCGCTTCAGCTGCAAAGGCGGTCTCGACGCGGTCGAGGACAGCCTGGACCGGAAAGGCCGATATCTCCGCGCGGACCACACCGGAATCGATCCGGGAGATATCAAGGAGATCGTCGAAAAGGCCGTTGATCGACGCCACGGCCTGCTCGATCCGCTGCGCCAGACGCTCACGTTCCACAGGTGATGTCTCGGCTCGCAGCTGCGCCACCATCAGGTTCAGCGCATGCAGGGGTTGCCTCAGGTCGTGGCTGGCCGCGGCGAGGAATTGCGATTTTGCGCGGTTGGCCTCGGTCAGCTCCTGCGTCCGCTCGGCAACCTTGCGCTCCAACGTCGCATAGGAGCCCTCGAGCTCGGCGGTCATCGTGTTGAACTGGCGGCCGAGCTGCGCGATCTCGTCTGAGGTGTCGATCATGATCCGATGATCGAGGTGACCGGCTCCGATCCGCGCCGCTCCCGTCATCAGCAAACGGATCGGACGGGCCATCCGCCACGAAAAAGCGACCGCGATGGCCACCGCGACAAGCAGGCTGATCAGCGCGATGGCGAGCGATCGCTCCAGGGCTCGCCACAGCGGTTGGTTGGCTTCGGCGACCGGCAACTCGACGAGGACGCGCCAGTCCAGCGGTGGAACCATGACCTGTGCCAGCAGTGCAGGCTGCCCTGTGACGCCGTCGATGCGATGGAGGGCGGCGCCAGGATCGGCGTCGATCGAACGGATCGTGGCCGAAACATCGGTATTCCTGAGAACGAGGCTCGCATCGGGATGGACGATGAGCCGTCCGTTGCGGTCGATCGCGTAGGCCTGGCCTTCGCGTCCCACACGGATCCTGGAGACGATGTCCCGCGCGAGCTTGAGATTCACCTCGGCCATGACGATTCCGGCATCACGACGCGTTCCGGAGAGAGCGATCGTCATGAACGGTTCGCTGTCGCGCTGGAAATAGACGATTCCGTAGTGGACCCCCATGCTCGTGGCATCGCGAAAGGCGACCTCGCCGGATCTGTCCGCCAAAGTCGAGATGCGGTCCAGGCTGACGCGCGATACGAAGAGGCGCTCCCGCCCTTTTTCATCCATCAAGGCGAGATCCACGATGGCGGGAACCTGCCGCAGGAGGCGCAGCGCATCGATGCGTTGCTGCTTTCCGTCGCTTTCCTCCCACGAAAGATGCGTCATCCAGCGCAACTGACCCTCTATGTCCCGGATGAACTGACTGATCCGGAACGCCGCGTTTTCGGCGTTGGCTCGCTGGATCTGGATCAGAGCGTTGCGATGCTCGGTCGAAGCGAGCCAGATGTCCGCGACCGTGTAGCCGATGAGCGGGACGCCGACGGCCGCGACAAACGAGGCAATGTATTTGCCCAGCAGGGAGCGCGGCAGCACCCTGCGGACAAGATTGCCGAGGTTCAACGGAGCGCGTCTTTCCATCGCCCCGATGATAGCCCGGATACGCCGCTGCAAGCAGCCCGGACCATAAGGACCAGTACGAAAGGACCGGCTGCTCCGGGACGGATGGATGATTGTTGGGACCTCGCCGAGGCGAGCATGGTCGAGGACCCTGACAATACCGGAGGTCGATATGTTCAGCTTGCTCCTCGACGGAAATGCGATGCTTCGTCGGTGCTTGGTCGCCGCCCTGGCATCGGGCCTCGGCCTATCGGCACAGGCTGCGGACATCAAAGTCGTCGCGCCAAACGCGGTCAAGGAAGCGGTTCTGGAGATCGGGTCCCGATTTGCCAAGGACACCGGTCACAAGGTGATATTCACCTGGGGTGGCTCGGAGGCGATCACGAAGCGCATCGCCGACGGCGAGGAATTCGACATCGTCGTGACCACGTCGCAGGCGATCGATCGCATGGTCTCCGCCGAGAAGGTGGCAGCCGAGAGCAAGACCGACTTCTCCCGCTCCGCCGTCGCAGCCGCCATCCGCGCCGATGCCCCCCGGCCGGACATGTCGACCGTCGATGGCGTTCGGCAGGCCTTGCTCAAAGCAGAAACCATCGCAATTTCGTCTGGCGCCAGCGGACGCTATTTCGAGCAGCTCTTCGAGCGGCTCGGCGTCGCCGAGCAGATCAAGCACAAGATCAGGCAGCCCCCGTCGGGAGCGCAGATCGGCGACCTGCTGACGAGCGGCGGCGCCCAGCTGGGATTTCAGCAGGTCAGCGAACTGCTCCACGCCAAGGGCATCGTCTATCTTGGCCCGCTACCGGCAGATATCCAGAACTACACCGTCTGGTCGGCTGGCCTGCACAAGAGCAGCCGGCGCCCCGATCTTGCCCGCGCCTTCATCCTGGCGCTTGCCGCAACCGAGGCGAAAGACGCCTTGAGCAAGCATGGCCTGGAACCCCTTTAAGGGCTCGCTGACGATGGCGGCGACGGGCGGTCGAGGCTTGTCGCTGCCTTCGCCACGAGGTCGTACGGGGCATGCCGAGCCTGCCCGAGTGGGCGTAAGCGTGTTCTGCGCAACCCTGTAGCCTCCGCTCCGGCAAGTAGAGCGTGAACGAGGAGGCCAGAGGTGCAAACGGCCAACGTCATGCGCATGCCCTCATATCTCCCACGCGCGTACCTGCTCCTGTTCCCGATAGTGCGTATTCGCTGGCCCCTATGGAGTTTGAACGATGAGCGCTGATCTCCTGTTCTCTCCGGCGACCGCGTCCGGCTTCGTGTTCGGACTTGGGCTGATCTTTTCGCTTGGCCCTCAGAACCTCATGCTCATCAGGGCGGGCATGATGCGCAGCCATCCGCTGGCCGTCGCCTCAACCGGCTACGTTTCCGAGATCGCATTGGTAGCTATGGGAATTGGCGGCCTTGGCACGTTGCTGGTGCAGCATCCGACAATTTCCGGAACGCTGCAGGCGGGCTGCGCCGGATTTCTGGCATGGTGGGGCGTGCGCGTACTGCTCAACGCCAATCGGGCATCCAAGGCCGAGGCGGCCACGGAAGTCTGCGGCTCTCGGTTGCGCGCCATTGGATTGATGCTTGCCGTCACTTGGCTGAACCCATTGGCCTGGCTTGAGGCGATGTTTCTCGTCGGCGTTTTCTCGTCCAGTTATGCCAGCGGGGCGCAAACAGGGTTCGCGGTTGGATTCCTCTCTGCTTCAGCGATCAAATTTTATGGCTGGAGTTTGGCTGGGATGGGTCTATCTCGCCACTTCAACCACCCGACTTGCCGCAAGAACATGGATAAAGTCGCTGGCTTCGTCTTGATCTCAGCGGCTGGACTGCTTTCGATCAATATTCTCAATGCTGTTTAGCCGACGGTCGATCGGGTGCATCTCCACAGGCGTCACCTGATCATCCGGTCGGTGCGCATCGATATGGCGGCCGGCAAGGTCAGACCAAGCTCGGTCGCGGTACGCTGATTGACCACCAGCTCAAAACTGGAAGGCTGTTCTACCGGCAGCTCCGCCGGACGGGCCCCACGCAGGATGCGATCAACGAAGCCGGCGGCTTGCGCCCAGGTGGCACGCAGGTTCGGACCATAGGTGAGCAGGTTGCCTTCGTCGGCGAATTCGGACCATCCGGAGACGGCGGGAATCCCGTTCTGCTTTGCAAAGATGGCGATGGCGCGAGCCTGGCTCATGATGAGCGCGTCGGGAAACGCCACGATGGCCTCGGCGTGGGCCTGGAGCAGGGCGGGCCAGGCCGTCGCGAAGTCCCTGGCGGATGATACCGCGAAGTAGCTGACCGTGATGCCCAGCTTCTCCGCCGCCTGGCGCGATGCCTGTAGTTCCAGCTGTTCGCCGGGATGGGCTGGGTTGGCCAGTATCGCGACGCGCGCGAGGGATGGCATGATCTCCTTCAACAATTCGAGCCTCTTGCCGACCAGGTCGAGGCTTTGCATCGCGATGCCCGTCAGATTTCCGCCCGGGCGCGAGAAGCTCGTCACGAGCTTTGCCTCGACAGGGTCGCCGCTGAAGCCGAACACGATCGGAATCCGGGTTTTGAGATTGCGGGCACCGAGGACCATCGCACCTTGAGCCACAAGGATGTTCGGCCGCAGCGCGAGCAGCTCGGACGCCAAACGCTCGGCGCTGGCAGGCTCTCCCCATCGGGCATCGATCGTGAGGTTCCGCCCCTCCACCCAGTTCCAGCTGCCCAGCCCTGTCCGCAAGGCCTCGAGATAAGCCGGCGTCGGCAGCGGGCCCGCGTTTCCGGCGAGCCAGGCGATCCGCGTCGTACTCGCGGTGTCCCGCGCCACGGAAGGCGCTGCCGACACTCCGGCGGTTGCCGCGAAAACGAGACCATCGCGAACGAATTGACGACGTCCGATGTCCGTCATTCGGCATCTCACTGCTGGCTTTGCGGAAAGCTTGCTGAGAATAGCATTTATTGCACCCGATCGTGAGATCTCCCCGCAACCACACCGATGGCAAGGACGGGATGCGCTACGTCCCGACTGCTGAACGCGTCGCTCAAGCGTGTGCGGACCGATAAGTATAGGCGCTCACCGCGCCTTCCGCGTGCGAGCGGATGGTCACCGCGCCTGTCACGACAAACGCCGAACGGCCATGTCGTAAGCTTAGGCGCCCACCTCCGGCAGCGTGAGGTCACGAAAAATGTCGTAACCATTCGACCATTTGAATGGAGGGCTACAGCCCGGCCGACATTACGGCCAGCACAAATTGAAGGCGTCCGGTGCGCTCCATCCCATTGACGGACACCGCACGAATACACACGGCTGGCGCCTTGGCTGGGCTGCGAAGGCACCCACGCCACTTGGACGTTCAGCACAATTTGTTCGCAGATGCGCCGCACAAAACGGTGAGTGCCCACTTTTGCGCATTGCGAGAGCCGCGCTTGAGCGCATCCTGTTGATCAATAGCAGATGCTGATTCGCAGTTGACGTGCGCCGTGTTTCGACGATGGGCGTAGCCGATTCTCTGATGCCTGCGTCGAGCCACGGCATAACCATATGCAGAGGGCTCATGTACAACGACTCTTTGTTCAACGCCTTCGCTCGCTCCTACGAGGCGCGCCGCGAAACGGACATGCCG
>NZ_JBFRDQ010000228.1:0-6133 GCF_052113865.1 Allobosea sp. TAB14
TTCTTGAACCGGTACGGTTGAACAAAGCGGGAGCGGGCGAGGTCTTCATCTGTGATGACGCCCGGGTCAAAGCCGATCAACGACAGGAACCGCACGCCCAACTCGGCAAGGGCCTCGGCGACAGGTTCACCCTTGAGGTTTAGATCACCTCCACCCGCCGTCCGGGACCTAAGCCCCACTCCTTCCATCACGATGTCGACTGGACGAAACCGAGCCGTGAACTTCGACGCACCTACGATAGGGATGTCCCCATCAGGCTAAATGACTGGCAGGCGGCCGTCGCTCAGCCTCCCGCCGAAAACTGACAAGGCAATACGCACGTATAATGGCCAGAGAATGATTCCATGAGCAAATTGCCACGACTCGGCCGATGATGAAGCTCATCATGAGTGGCCTATTGTATAACAGTTCGATTTCGACCTGAGAATTATTTTCAACTTCTAGTTTGACTAAATAGATTTTAGAGTATCGACGCACATCACTCAATCTTATTTCCATGCATGTCGTCGCGCAATACTATAAGGACAAACAATCATGACTGACGACGCAAATTACGGCCCTGCCCAGCCCGCTTTCAGGGAGCACCGCATCGCTCGCGGCGAAGGTAGCCTTTATGTCCGCGAATTTGCCGGCACGGACCCCGCATTTGTCATGATGCACGGGTTTCCCGACAATTTGCACATTTACGACTATCTGGTTCCCCACCTCGTCGCTGCCGGGCGGCGTGTTGTCACGTTCGATTTCCTGGGGTTTGGTCAGTCTGACAAGCCGGCTGGCGCCGGCTACAGTTTCGAGCAGCAGCTCGGCGACTTGAAGGCGGTCGTCGTGGGCCTGGGTTTGGGCAAAATCGTGCCCGTCGTTCATGACTCTGCTGGTGCGGCGGGGATCAACTTCGCAATCGATTACCCGGAGAGCACAGAGTCCCTCGTCATCCTGAACTGCGGTTTCTCGGACACGGTCCCGRTCCATTGGCCTGAGCTGATTGAGCTTTTCGCGACCACTAGCCTGAAGGCGGTCACAACCGCCCTGTTGCGAAATCCCACGCAGTTCGGCTGGGTGATCAACCTCCAACGCGAGCTGTTCAAGAACAGTCTCCCCGACAAATACAGGGAACGCTACGACGCGTTCCTGGGCAAGGTCATCGACGGGAACTTCCGTAGCCAGCCCAGTTCCGGGCCGGCATTCGCGCAGATGACGGGAGAGTTCTTTGCGGAGCTGGGGAGGAACGCCACCCGCATTCCCAAACTGGAGGCGCTCGACATAAAGGCCAAAATCATCTGGGGYGAATTTGACCCCTACATCAAGGCCAGCGTGGCGGAGCATTTCCATGCTCACATGAAGCACGCGACGCTTGATTTCGTCCCGACTGGCCATTGGTTGCAGATCGATGAGCCAGAATTGGTCGCGAAGCTGATGCTCGCCGGCGGCTAGCCCGGATCCGTCGATGGGGCAGCCGCTCGACGATTCCGCCCTGACGATCCCAAGCAAAATACGGCAGCTTACATCAATGTATAGTTCCCATTCCAAAAAGAAAAATATCATGATTGGCCAGAAAAATGGCGAAACCGTCCTCAGTATTAAGCTTTGACAATTCGCGGCCAAATGCCATTGGGAGTCAGAACGTGCCTAGGGCGGGCTTGATCGGAGCGCAGAGAGCGGGAACCGCCTTGAGCGACATTGCCGGTCGCCGAGCCGACGAAATCGCCTTGGCGCCAGTCGCGGTTTTCGCTGCCGGCACTCCGGTCTCGCCGCCGGCAGCGATGAGCCGGGACAAGATCGAACTCCTCCTGACCGGACTCGCCGGCTCCTTCCTGGTGAATCTGTCGGCACAGTTCATCCCGACCAACATCGCCGATCTCCAGGGAGGGCTTGGCGCGACGCCGGATGAGGCATCCTGGGTTGCGACAGTCTACACGATGACGAGCTTCGCCGGCATCATCATGTCGGGAACGCTGATCAAGACGTTCGGCCTCGGCCGCTACATGGCCAGCAACGCGATCATATTCGCGCTCACCGCGCTTGCCTGCGCGATGACGCCGACATTGCCGTACGTCATCGGGTTGCGTGCGGTGCAGGGTCTGGCAGCCGGCTCGTTCGGTCCGATCGCATTCGTCTCCGTTTTCATGACCATGACCGGGCCGCGCCTGCCCTTCGGCATGACGATTCTCGCCTTCGTGCTGCTGTTTCCAACCACCATCGGCCCGATTGTCTCGGGCTTCGCCGAGACCATTCTGGGATGGGAGGGGCTTTTCGTCGTGCAGGCGATCTTCGGCGCCATGCTGATAGGCGCTGCGCTGACCTTCATCCCGCGACCGCCCGTGAACTGGCAGGGCCTGAAGGCCGACTGGGCCGCCATCGGCCTGCTTTCCACTGCCCTGGCCTTGGCTATCTTGGTGCTGAACCAGGGGACCCGCCGCTTCTGGTTCGAGAACGACATGATCGTTTGGTGCACGGCCGCCGGCGTCGCCGCCTGGGCCGGTTTCATCTTCGTGCTCACATTCTCTCCGCTGCCCCTGATCGCGCCAAGCCTGTTGCTGAACCGGAAGTTTGGGATCCCGATCACCCTCAATCTTGTCTTCCGCTCAGGCTTCGTCGTCACGACCTATCTCGTCCCGCAATTCCTGGGCATCGTACAGGGCTATCGGCCGCTGGAACTCGCCAATCTCCTGCTCTGGCTGGCCATGCCGCAACTCATTGCGCTGCCGGTTGCCTGGTGGCTGCTGCACCGGCTCGACGGGCGGCTGGTGATGGGAGCGGGTCTCCTCCTGTGCGGTGCCGGAACATTCTTGCTCGTCAATGGCACCAGCCTCTACGCCGCCGACCAATTCCGACTGACACTCGTGGTCTTCGGCATCGGTCAGCTTCTGTTTCTGGTTCCGGATCTGCTGATCGGCGGCGGGTCTCTCAAGCCGGCAGATCTGCCGACAGCCTCCTTGGCCTTCAACATGACGACGCTGGGCGGAACGACGCTTGGCGTGGCGCTCGTGTCAAATCTGGTAACCGAACGGCAGAAGTTCCATTCGAACGTCATTACCGACGCGGTCTCTCTCTACAGCACGCTCGACTCGGATCGGGTCGCGGCCGTGGTGGGAGCGTTCGGCAATCGCCTGGTGGACGATGCGCAGGCGACGGCTCGAGCCGTCGGTTTCCTGGCGAATCTTGTCCGCCGCGAGGCGTGGGTGCTGTCGTTCAACGACGCGTTTCTGGTGGTCGCCGTCACGCTCGCCGTCAGTGCGATCGGGGTGATCGCGATTGGTCGCTGCCCCCCTCTCTCACGTCACGAAGCCACTCAGCTGGAACCGCCGCCATGAAGCTCGTCACGGCCTCCCTTGCCGGCCTCGCCGTCTCGGCTGGCGTCTTCGCCGTGGCCGCCACCACGGTCGTTCCGGCACGCCTGATGGCCAGCTGGACCTCGAATGCGACCGATAACGCCTATGTCCGTGGAGACCTCACGCCGCTAAGTCCCAAGATTGCGGGATACATAGTCGCCGTCGGCATCAGCGACAATCAGGCCGTGAAGGCCGGCGATATCCTGTTTCGGATCGATGACGCCGACTACCGCGCGCGGGTTGAGCAGGCGCGCGCGACGCTGGACGGGAGGCGGGCAGCCGTCGGAAACCTCGACAGTCGGCTCGACCTGCAGCGCTCCGTCATTCAGCAGATGACGGCGGCCCTCCAGGGCGCCGATGCCGCATCCGATCGACTGAAGCGCGATCTTCACCGCGCGAACGATCTTTCGAGCCAAGGCTGGGCTTCCAAGGCTCGGGAGGACCAGGCCCAGGCAGATAGCCTGCAAGCAGACGCCAAGGTGGCGGAAGCGAAGGCGAACCTCGCCGCAGCGCAGAGCCAGATCCGCGTGCTCGAAAGCCAGCGACCACAGTTGATCGCGGATATCGAAGCGGGCGGCGCAGCGCTTCGGCTCGCGGCGATCGATCTCGAGAGCACCGTCATCCGCTCGCCAGCTGATGGCTGGGTCGGCGAGCGGCAGGCTCGCATCGGTCAATATGTGAGGGCGGGAACGCTGCTCGTCGCTTTCATCGCCCGGGACGTTTGGGTCGTGGCGAACTTCAAGGAAACCCAGTTGCCGGGCATCACGCCCGGCGCACTTGCCAGCATCTTCATCGATGGAGCTCCCGGCGTCGAATTCGTCGGTCATATCGAGAGTCTTTCGCCAGCCAGCGGTGCGCAATTCGCCCTCCTGCCTCCCGACAATGCGACGGGCAATTTCACGCGGATCGTTCAGCGAATCCCGGTTCGCGTGGCATTCGCGACGGGGCAAAGCGGCATGACCGCCCTGCGTCCTGGCATGTCGGCGATCGTCAGTCTCAAGGGCGGCGCGCCGGCTTCGAACTCCGACGTCCATGCGGCAGCCAACCGGGAGTCGGCAAGATCATTGGATGCCCGCCATTCCCGAACGAACGGCAGTGGCGGGTGCTGCAGCCCATGACGCTTACATTGCCTGATGACCAAGATACGCGGCGACGGTCTCATCCGTGAACGGCGACGTTTGTGCCGCCCCATAGACATCGGCTGCGCCGATGAGCGGCTTTCTGTCGAACCAGGCTATGAAAGCGGTCCCAGCGCCTTTCCGAACAGCTCGATCAGATCGCAGTCGTCAATGGGCTTGTTCAGACAGGCGAGCGCGCCGGCTTCAATGGCCCGTCGCGCGATTCCCGGGCGAACTAGGCCGGTGATCAAGATGACCGGCGTCAGTTCTCCGTTACGCCGGATCTCCTGCAGGAGATCGAGGCCAGTAAGGCCCGCCATCTGGAAATCGGTGATCAGGAGAGCGACCTCGACGTCGCGAGCGCGTAGAAGATAATCGCTGGCCGATGCATAAGCTCTTGCTGTCAAGCCAAGCGACCTGACCAAATTCTCGATGCTGTCCCGCACTGATCGATCATCATCGACGATGGCTATCAGGGTTCGAGTTCTCACGGCGTGTCCAATCGAGGAACTGACGGACGACGCGTCCGGGAGGCTCAACCTTGTCAGGCAAAGGCTCGGTACGAGCACTACAATCGCGATGGCCCTGCGGATCAGTTGAGGGCGGACACATCGGTTGTTGAATGCGCGCCGGGCGAGCCGCACGGTTTTCATTGTGCGGAGCGGTCCCGATGAACGGCCATCCGCAATATCGGGAGATGCTCCTCAAGCCTGCACCAATCGAAGCGGTGCACAGATCAAATCAACACAACGAAACAAGACATCGGCCGCAACAAACAAGGCGACGATGGGCCGGCGCACGGGAACGACCATACTACCGTCACAGCAGCTTAGGTGACCGAAATCAGGCTGTCTGTAAGACCCAGGTATATTCCCGCCTCGATGTGGGACGTCGAAACCGAGTCGCGCGGGGCACGTCGATGCGCAGGCGCACGTCCAACCCGGGCGGGGATGCCCCGGGATACTCGATCTAAGTCGGAAATGAGCGCCAGGACCGACAGCCGGCCAGTCGGGCTCGTGTTGCTGCCGCTCGGAAATTCGGGCGATCTGCGATCGACCACTGCCGTTTCGAGCCAGTCTGACAGTCATCGCCTGCGCGATCAAGAATTACGACCACCTCAGACAACCTGGATGCAAAGGAATACACCTTCGTATAATTGTAAATTTTCGAAACTGCGAGAAAATCCATAATGTAAATTGCATATGTTCAGCAAATATCTACGTCATAACTTTAGATAATCATCTAAACTTGGTTATATTTCATTTCAACCGCTGTAATTTCGGCGCATCCTGGAGATCCAATCATGAATATGCCGATTTCTCGATACACTGATCTGAGCGAGCGTGAAGGCGAGCAGCTCTTGCCCAATGATACGACAGGCGACAGCGCACCGGCTTCAACAAGGCGCGGAATATTCAAATTCGCAGCGTCGGCGGTGGCTGCCGGCCTGTCGCTCCCGCTGGTAGAAGGAGGACCGGCGCATGCGCAGGAGAAGGCTTCCAGCCTCCCCGACATGCATGGCAACGGCTTCTACCGCTTCGCCGTCGGCAGCTTCAAGGCGACCGTGATATCGGACGGCTATGCGGATATCCCGGCCTGGCCCGGATTTGCCCCCAATGCTGCCGAAACCGACGTCAACAGCCTTCTGGCCGCCAATTTCCTGTCGGCGAACCTACACTTCTCCAA